>CAMCXB010000004.1 GCA_945883145.1 Bordetella parapertussis
GGTCGGTTTGAACGAGAGCGCCTTCCGCTTCCGGCCAGGGCCTTAACTACAGATAGCTCAATATTGAGCGGGGTGGGTAATGATTTTGGCTTTCAGTCTATTTTTTCTAAACAGGTACAAGCCTTTGGTCAACCTGGCGATATTTTGCTAGCGATTTCTAGCTCAGGAAATGCGAGTAATGTGATTGAAGCAGCACAGGCTGCCTTAGAGCGAGAAATGCACATCATTGCACTGACTGGTGGCGATGGTGGTGTATTAGCGCAGTTATTAACCGATACAGATGTGCATGTTTGTGTGCCGCATGAGCGGGTGGCACGCATACAAGAGATGCATTTATTAGTTATACATTGTCTTTGTGATGGTATTGATGTCGCACTTTTTGGAGGGGATCTCGAATGAAATTTTCTAACGTACTTGGTAAACCAATCGCCATAGTTGCCATAACGGTGGCGCTAGCATTGAGCTTGCAAGGATGTGTGGCAGTGATAGTCGGTGGTGCTGTAATGGGTACCTTAGCCGCAACTGACCGCCGCAGTTTGGGTGCGCAAGCGGAAGACGCAACTATCGTACTCAAAGGTTCAGGCCGGATTGAAAAAGTCGTGACAGATGTAGGGCGAGTCTCGGTAGTGAGCTTCAACCGTAAAGTCTTACTGACGGGCGAAGTAAAAGATGAAAAAATGAAACAAGATGTAGAAAAAGAAATCAGCACCTTGTCGGGCGTTATCTTACCAATCACGAATGAAATAGTTGTCGCACCTTTATCTAGCTTTGGTGCTCGTTCAAATGATTTGTCAATTACAGCTAAAGTTCAGGCATCCATCATTGATACCAAAGATATTTATGTGAATGCTATAAAAATACACACAGATCGCAGTGTGGTGTATTTAATGGGACGAGTCACGCAGCGTGAATCAAAAATTTATGCGGAAGTAGCGAGTCGTACTGGAGGCGGTATTCGAAAAATTGTGAAATTATTTGAATACATAGGCGAAGATGAGCTACAAGAAATGCAAAAAAAACCTGCACCAGAAAAGAAGTAAGAATAATTAATTTCTTACCTATGACTGTTTGATTAAATTTTTACATCACCAAGAATGAGTGAGTTTATGAATGATAATGAAAATAAAATAGAACAAGAACCAAATCAAAAAGACAGAACGCGCTATGCAAAAGGTTTGAGCCTGATACAAATTATGTTTATGTTGGCAGTATTAGGCATAGTGTTATATGGCGCTTTGAATTGGCTAGGAAAGAGAGAAACTCCTCCAGCAGTTACATTCAAAACAATTAGTGGAGAAGAAATCAGCACAGCGTCATTACAGGGTAAAGTTGTGCTTGTAAATTTTTGGGCAACGAGTTGTGGGCCGTGCAAAGAAGAAATGCCACAATTAATAACTACCTATAATAAATATAAAGCCAGTGGTGTAGAGTTGGTCGCAGTGGCTATGCATTACGATCCAGCGCAACAAGTGCAGCGTTACGCGCAAGATCATGTACTACCATTTAAAGTTGCTTTAGATGTGGATGGAAAAGTGGCGACTGCCTTTGGTGAGGTAACCCTCACACCGACCACTTTTTTAATCGACAAGCAAGGCCAGATAATCAAGCGCTTTACTGGTATACCAGAATTTCCTGAATTACATAAACTGATAGAAGATACCTTGGCAGCTTGAGAGTGTCCGTTGTCTGAGTTAAATGTAAATCCTTCATAAATGACAGGGCAGCATAAGTACATAGTTTCTATTGTGCTATTAGCACACATCAAAACTGGCAATAGCCCAGAATGAAATTATTTTCCTGATCTCGTTGTAAATAGCGTAAAGCCAAGCTTGATTTTTTGACTGTTAACCGTTTAACAGTTAATATTCTAATTATGGCAATTCAATCATTCGCATGCAGTGACACTCAAACATTGTTTATTACAGGTCGCAGCATTCGATTTGCTAATATCAAAAAAGTTGCAGAAAGAAAATTAGCGCAACTTGATTCAGCGCCGTCATTGGCGTTTATGAGAGCTCCGCCAGGAAACGATTTAAAAGAGTACGGCGGAGCCTGGCATGTCCGTATCAATGAACAGTGGCGATTGACATTCAAGTGGGGTCAGAACGGACCTTTTGATGTTGTGATTGAAGATCCGCATTAATTTAATTTTAAGAGAATCTTTATGTTTAAAAATGGAATGCGTCCAATACATCCTGGTGAAATTTTGCTAGAGGATTACATCAAGCCTATGGGCATTAGTGTGCGCGCTTTGTCGCTTGCGCTGCATGTACCTTATTCTCGATTACGTGAAATTGTCGATGGCAAAAGAGGTATATCGGCAGATACCGCTTTAAGACTGGAGCGATATTTCGGAGCAGAAGCACAAGGGTGGCTTGCTTTGCAAGCTGCTTATGACTTGCGAATAGCAGAAAAGCAAATAGCAAAGATTATTGCAAAAGAAATCTCGCCTCTGACTATGTCGACAGCTTAAACTAAATTTAAAAAAATCATACGCGACTAGTTAAGCCGGCACTGTGCGCTTGTACATCCGCATGATAAGAACTACGTACCATCGCGCCAACTGCCGCATGTTGAAAACCCATCTTATAAGCTTCTTCTTCAAACATCTTGAAAGTATCAGGATGAACATAGCGTCGAACAGGAATATGATCGCCGCTAGGCATTAAATACTGACCAATAGTCAGCATATCAACTTGATGCGCACGTAAGTCATGCATGACTTGCAAAATTTCTTCATCTGTTTCACCTAAGCCCACCATAATGCCGGATTTAGTTGGTGTATTCGGATGATGTTCTTTAAAGCGTTTTAATAAATTGAGTGAGTAAGCATAATCAGAACCAGGACGTGCTTCTAGATACAGTCTAGGTACGGTTTCTAAATTATGATTCATCACATCTGGCGGTGCTAGCTTTAATATTTCTAAGGCTCTATCCATACGACCGCGGAAATCAGGCGTAAGAATTTCAATTTGTGTGGTTGGAGATAATGCACGAACCCGCTGTATGCATTCCACAAAATGTGCTGCTCCACCATCACGTAAATCATCGCGATCAACAGAAGTGATGACGACATAGGTCAACTTCAATGCTGCGATAGTTTTAGCAAGATTTTCTGGTTCATTTACATCTAGTGGATCGGGACGTCCATGTCCCACATCACAAAAAGGGCAGCGACGGGTGCATTTATCACCCATGATCATAAATGTCGCAGTGCCTTTACCAAAACATTCACCGATGTTAGGACAGGAAGCTTCTTCACATACCGTCACTAATTTATTTGCACGCAGAATATCTTTGATCTCATAAAACCGTGTCGTGGGTGAAGCAGCTTTAACGCGTATCCAATCTGGCTTAGCCAACTTTTCAGCAGGGATAATTTTTATAGGTATACGTGAGGTTTTGCCTGCACCTTTTTGCTTGGCATTGGCATCATAAGTTGTAGACTCTGATGCATAGCTAGGAGTATTTTTTTGCATACGTCAATCTAAACGCCAAGAAAAAATAAGCGTTTATCCTTGTAAATGTTGTATCAATGATGTTGCTAGTGCTTGTTGTACCTCAGCGAATGCTGCATGCACACCTAGTGTTTGCATATCAACTGTAGCTAATCCCTCATAGCCACAGGGATTTATCCAAGTAAACGGTGTCAAGTCCATAGCGACATTGAGTGCGACACCATGATAAGTGCAACCATTACCGCGTATCTTTAATCCCAAAGCTGCAATTTTTGCGCCTTTATATTTTCCATCAGCCACATATATACCGGGTGCACCTGCATGCCGTTCAGTAGATAAATTATACGCTGCTAAGGTGTCGATCACAGCTTGTTCGATAGCATTTACAAATTCTCGCGGCAAAAGATTTTTTTTATCTTTGCGTCGTAAATCAAATAGCAAATAGAGAATTGCCTGACCCTCTGCATGATAAGTCACTTCTCCACCGCGATCAGTTTGCACAATTGGAATTTGGTGTGACTGTAATATGTGACTAGGATCAGCTGCCAAGCCTAAAGTAAAAACAGGGGGATGCTGAATCATCCAGATTGCATCAGGCGTAGCGGAATTCCTTTGATCAGTAAATTCGCGCATAGCAGTATATGTGACTGCATAAGATTCAATACCGCGATCTAAGAGTGTCACAGTCGACATGGATTAACCATTCGATTTACAGTACATACTTCACCATGGGATGAGAAGAAAGTGCACGATACAGATTATCTAATTGTTCGCGACTCGTAGCACGTACAGTAACAGTTAAAGAAAGATACGTGCCTTTAGAAGAAGGTCGTAGTTCCATTTTCCCAGCATGAAAATCAGGATCATGGCATTGCACTAGCTCAACGATAGTAGAAGCAAAATTATCTTGCATAGCTCCCATAATCTTCATAGGGAAGTCACTAGGATAGGTAATAAGACTTTCTTGTTCTTGCGTCATAGAGAGTAAAAAAGTGAGCTTAGTGTTGAGATTGAAAAAACAGTCGTAGAGAATCTATAGCGCGACCAAATAAGCTCGCAGAATTCACTTGTTCTAATGCTTGTAATGGTAATTCTACGAGGACTTTGCCATCAACCATAACTTTAAGTGTTGCCACACTAGCATACTGAGTAATTGGCGCAAGCAAAGGATCGGGTCGTTCAATAACGGGCTTAATCTTAGATAGCATCCCACGCGGTAGCGAAACATAGACATCATAATTAAATCCTAATGGCACGGTCGCTTGTGAGCCCTTCCACACCGGTGGATTAACGATGGCTTGATTTTTGTTATAGAGCTTAACAGTATCAAATTGTAGAAATCCCCAATTCAATAATTTTTGACTTTCTTGTGTTCTCGCTAAATCTGAATCTGCACCTATTACGATAGATAACAAACGACGATTCGTAATGCCATTGGGTCTTACAGCGGAAGCAATTAAAGAATAGCCAGCAGAATTTGTTTGTCCAGTTTTAATGCCATCAACAGTTGTATCTAACCAGAGCAAGCGATTTCTATTCGATTGGCTAATTTTGTTATAGCTAAAATGTTTAGTTGAAAAAATTTTATAATGATCGGGAAATTCATTAAGTAGTTGTAGTGCTAATAAAGATAAATCGCGCGCTGTTGAATAATGTTGAGAATCACTTTGTCCATGAGAGTTAACGAAATGCGTGGCAGTCAGTCCTAAGCGCGCAGCAGTACGGTTCATGCGGTCAACGAAAGCAGTTTCATTTTTATCCACAGCTTCTGCTAAAGCGATAGCAGCATCATTTGCGGATTGCACCAGCAAACCTGATAATAAATTTTCTACTGTCACTGGCAATGCAGGATCAATAAACATTTTTGCTGCTTCAGGATGTAATATCCAAACGCTAGGTGAAACTTTAATTTCTTGACTTAAGCTGAGCTTGCCTTCTTTAATTGCTTCAAACACCAAGTAGGCTGTCATAAGTTTAGTCAGTGAAGCTGGCTCTATCCGAAGATGCGGTTCTCGCGATGCCAGAGTTTGATGGCTAGTGACATCAAATAAAATCCAAGAGCGTGCTGCAATTGAGGGAGCTGTGAGTGCTTGAGCAGGTGCAGCTATCAGCATGAGTAGTGCTAGACAAGTTGCAAGAAAAATTTTTATAAACAGTTTGGCAGGATAAGCAAATGACGTCATGTCATTAAATAGCGCTAATAATCTAGACCAAAGATTTTGCATAGTGTAGATATTTATTTGTGCCACAACTGAATAATGAGTTGTTTAATGTGATGTAGCTTGCGATGGAAGAAATGATCCGCACCTGGAATCACAATCACAGGAATATCTTGCGGACGCGCCCAATTCAATACATCGCTTAATGGAATCGTATCGTCTTCCTCACCATGGATTAAGATGGTATCTACCGCCACTTCTGGCAGTTGCCATTTGCCAGCAGCGGTTCCTATCAGCGTCAAACGTTCTGCAGGCGTATGAAGTGCAATCAGTCGTTGTTGCAATTGAGCTTGTACGAAAGTGCCAAATGAAAAACCGGCAAGTGCTACTGGTAAGTGGGGATACTGCTGCGTCATATGGGTGTGTAAAAGTGCCATGTCATTGGTTTCACCCATGCCTGCATCATGTACGCCTGCGGAAGCACCAACGCCACGAAAATTCATACGCACACTGACATAGCCTAATGCGGTGAAAGCTCGGGCTAATGTTTGTATGACTTTGTTATCCATCGTGCCACCATACAATGGGTGGGGATGCGCAATTAATGCTATGCCACGTGGTGCGCTATCAGATGGTAAATCACACTTACATTCAAGCTGCCCTACTTCACCAGCAATAAAAAAATCTTGCGTTTGTGCGTTCATAAAAATTGAAATAGCAAAGCTAAGTGGTGTTTAGATTTTTAATCGTTCTACCGGTTTGCCGGCGATCAGATGAGAGTCCACAATCTCATCGATATCTTCTTCATCGATATAGGTATACCAAATTCCTTCTGGATAGACCACCAGTACCGGACCTTCTTCGCAACGATCAAGACAGCCCGCTTTATTAATTCTGATTTTGCCTGGCCCATTCATGTTCAAGGTTTTTAAACGTTTTTTTGCATATTCTTGTAAAGCTTGTGCATTACGATCGGCACAGCAAGCACGACCATCATCGCGTTCATTGATACAGAAAAAAACATGATGCTGAAAATAAGCCTGATCTTTCATTTTTACTCCATACACGCTGAACAGTAATTATCTTATGTTAAGAATAATCACACTCCGCATAATTTAATTAGTTAGATGAATTTTATGACTAAGAAACCAGATCGCTAAACCTGGCCAGATTAAAGATAGAAATTGTGCAGCACCATTAAAATTTAAAAATCGACCTTGTGCCCAATCCTGTAAAGTCGATTGAAAATAAGGATTAGCAGGCGCAAGATTGACGACGCAAAGCGAAATAAGAATCGCAAGTATTGCTACCCGACGTTGCGCAATTGGTGGCGCCATAGAGAGACCACTCAACATAATGGCGCCTATTAATAAGCCACCAGCAGCGCTCGGTGTAAGCCAGCTTAACGCATTCACCGGTGAAAATAAAATCGCATTCGCCATCGCTTTAATAAAAATAGCAGCAAGTATTAAACCGATCGCTAATAAATATTTTGGCGCGGTAGTACGCACCTGACTTAACAGAGTCAGTACTGCACCTGTCATACAGCAGGCAGTGATGATCACTTCTGCCATTAAATATTGTTCTACGGTGACGCTGTATTCATTCCACAATAACTGACTTAACTCTATAGGTGTACCTACTGCGCTAGAGAGCCAACCTGAAATAATAGGTAGTAGCTGACCATGTCCAAATAAATAACCTTGAGGATATATCTGCGCCAAAGGCCACAACCCAATCACAATTAATCCACTACTTGCTTGATCTGAAAACCATGCTTGTCTTAGTGAGCGTAAGCGGCTTTGTTCAAGTAATTGTGTGCGCAGGAATTCACCGCACAGGCTACCTAAGAACACACCTAGCGCATTGGTGAGTAAATCAAGATTGCTAGGGACTCTAGTAGGAAGATAAGTTTGACCTGCTTCCATTAGCATGGCTAATCCAATGCCAGCACAGGTGGTCAGCAAAATCGCTTTAAATCCTCTTAAAAAAGGATAGAGCGCCAACACAGATAAAGCACCCAAAGGGATATAGCCCAAAATATTGACGATGAGGTCAAACCAAGTCCAGTAACGTGGCATGGCATCGCCCAAATAAGCCCAGGGTCCCATGCCATTATCGCGCCAACCAGAGAGCGGATACCAACTCGCATAGATCACCAACAGGGCAATCATGATTAAGGCAATCCGCGCAAAAACTGAGGCTTTACCTGCGTTTGCGAGGTGGGATGCAGCAAGCTTGGGGGTTGAAATAGCAGAATCCGACATAGTTCGCAGTTTACGGGAGTTTTTCCTACAAAGTGCCGGCTCGATTTTCAAAAATTTCTACTTCCTGCATCTAACTGATGTTTCCCATGCCCCGAGGCATACCGATACAATGCAGCCCATGAATTTCTCGCTTAATGCCGCCGATATTTTGCGCCACTCGCAAGCCTCCAGCTTGGGGTTGGAGATTGATGTTGTGCAGAGTACGGGTTCGACCAATGCGGATTTGCGCGCCAACTTAGCGCAGTTAACCGCCCCACGATTGCTGGTGGCTGAAAATCAAACGGCTGGTCGAGGTCGGGCGGGACGAACTTGGCAAGCAGAGTCGGGTTCTAGTTTATGTTTTTCATTGGCTTGGCAATTTCAGGGCGCATTAAGTAGTCTTACTGGACTGTCATTGGCGGTTGGTGTGTCAGTAGCGCAGACGTTGATACAGCAAGGCTATCCGGTGCAATTGAAATGGCCGAATGATTTATTAAAAGATGGACTCAAGTTAGGTGGAGTGTTGATTGAGAGTGTGCCTGTGCGCAGTCAACAGAATGCGGTGTGGGCCATTATTGGTATAGGCTTAAACACACAACTGAGTGAAAATTTATCCGCAAGCGTAGGGCATGAGATTGCAGCTCTTTCCATGCAGCCTAGTGCGCAGCCACTGGATAGAAATAGATTGTGTGCACAACTAGGAGATGGACTGATACAAGCTTTACAGGAATTTCAACAGCATGGCTTAAAAAACTTTATCGCACCGTGGCAGCAATATCATGCTTATGCCAATCAGGTGGTGAGTATCACTGAGCAAGGACGACTCTTGCACGAAGGGATAGCAAGCGGAATTGACGCAGACGGTCGCTTGTTATTGCAATCACTTACATCACCAACACAATTCACGGCGATTGCTGTTGGTGATGTATCACTAAGACTTGCTTAAGTAGAGAGTAATCATGTTGCTACTGATTGATGCCGGCAATACAAATATTAAATGGGCGATTTGGGCGTTAGATCATAAGCCGGGCGATTGGTTGGAATTTCAATCTGTGTCACAGCATGATGTTGGTATGCTTGCGCGTCATTGGGTAAATAAAAAAATAACGCACTGTTTTATTTCGAATGTAGCAGGTGAGGCCATGCTCTTGACCTTAACGGAGCAAATCACCGCTGCAAATATTCAACCCTCAGAGATACAGGTGTTACATTCACAAGCGCAGTATGGTGGGATACATAATCATTATCGCAATCCACAGCAACTAGGTTCAGATCGATTTGCTTCACTGATCGCAGCGCATTATTTATTTCCCGCTAAGCCCTTGTTAGTCGTGACTTGTGGAACCGCGACCACCGTTGATGCGATTGATGCAGAGGGAAATTTTAATGGCGGCATGATATTGCCCGGCCTAGGTACAATGGCACAATCACTTGCAATCAACACAGCGCGCTTGCCTGAAGTCAGTCCAGTGAATTTTAAAGCCGTGTTTGCAGACAATACCCAAGATGCCATTATCAGTGGCTGTATTAATGCACAAATTGGCGCAGTGATGCGCGCACTTGAGCATCTACAACAGACAGAAGTGCTGTGTATTTTTTCTGGCGGCGCAGCGCAATACATTGCACCTTATATGCCACGTCCCTGTCAGCAGATAGAAAATTTAGTATTAATTGGTTTAGCAGCCAGTTACTTAACGGAGCTTGCAGTATGAGCAGACTATTTTTCCTTATTTTGTTGATAGCCAATCTGATTGTGTTGATCTTATATTTGCTTGGACTAACACCTTGGAATCATGATGAACGCGAACCAGCGCGATTAAAACAGCAATTAAATTCTGAACGCATTCGTGTTTTAACTGAACAAGAACAAGCTGCGCAAACTGCAGTTGATAAAAACAGTGGCAGCATAAAATGTTTACAAGTAGGTACCTTTAATAAGCAAAGTACGGCAGCTTTTGAAAATCGATTAGCCAGACTAGAGCTGACAGACTTGCCAAAAAAAATAATGGTGAGTGAAGAAGGAACCTTCATGGTCTTTCTGCCGCCCTTGAAAAAAGGACAAGCTGCAACACAAAAGCGGATGGATGAATTACGTAAATTTGGTTTTGCAGACTTACACTTTATTCAAGATCAATCAGCACGTCGTGGTGGTATTTCGCTTGGTGTGTTCAGAAAATTAGAGCTTGCGCAATTACAGTTAGAGCATGCTCATAGAATTGGCGCAACAGATGCGCGGATTGAAAACTATACGATGACGGTAACTCGTACCGCTTATCAATTGCGTGGTTTGCCGACTAAGGCGAAACCGCAATTAGCGGCCATGCTGACTGAATTCGCCGGGACAGAAATTAGCGAATGCCAGCCTTAATCTTTAGGCTGCCTATGGTAATGGCTAGTTTGTAGCTAATTTCACTGTAAAATCCGGTTTGTATTTGTGTAGTTAGTAGTGCCATGCAGCTTGTACCGCCACAACCTTAAGAATTTTTTCGGATCGCTCATGACTGATTTGCCTCACGCCTCTATCCCACCTCAAATCAAAGCTGAAATATTGGCTGAAGCCCTACCCTACATACGTAAATTCCATGGCAAAACCATAGTCGTAAAATACGGCGGCAATGCCATGACGGAAGAACGACTAAAGCATGGTTTTGCACGCGATGTCATCTTGCTCAAACTAGTAGGAATGAATCCTGTGGTGGTACATGGTGGTGGACCACAAATTGATAGTGCCTTGAAAAAAATTGGTAAAGAAGGCAGCTTCATACAAGGTATGCGTATTACCGATGAAGAAACCATGGAAGTCGTGGAATGGGTACTAGGCGGTGAAGTACAACAAGATATCGTGATGTTAATTAATCACTATGGTGGTCAAGCAGTGGGTTTAACTGGCAAAGATGGTGGCTTAATTCGAGCGCGCAAAATGCAAATGCCAGATAAAACTAATCCTGGTGAATTTCTCGATATAGGTTATGTTGGAGAGATTGAAGCAATTAACCCCGCTGTGGTGAAAGCATTACAAGACGACGCCTTCATTCCTATTATTTCTCCTATAGGTTTTGGGGATGACGGACAGGCTTACAACATTAATGCAGATTTAGTCGCAGGGAAGATTGCAGAAATTTTGCGTGCTGAAAAATTAATCATGATGACCAATATACCGGGTGTGTTGGATAAAAAAGGAACGCTACTCACCGATTTATCAGCACGTGAAATTGATGAGATGTTTGAAGACGGTACGATCTCAGGTGGCATGTTGCCCAAGATTTCTTCTGCATTAGATGCGGCTAAATCAGGTGTGAATACAGTGCACATCATAGATGGACGGATTGAGCATTCATTGTTACTCGAAGTGCTGACTGAGCAGGCCTTCGGTACCATGATACGTTCGCATTAAACAGCAATTAATTTTATGCGCATAAATGGATCGCGTTCACATCGACCGCTGATTTGGCTATTTGATTTAGACAATACCCTGCATGATGCATCGTTTGCTATTTTCCCTGCTATTAATCTAAATATGAATGCGCTGATAGCGCGCGTATTAGAAGCGGAAAATAAACCGGCGCATGCACAAGCAGTTGATGATATTAGAGTGGCATATTGGCAGCGCTATGGCGCTACCTTGTTGGGCATGATGCGTCATCATGCAGTGAAGTCTGCTGATTTTTTACATAAAGCGCATCAGTTCACAGATCTCGCAAGTATGATTCGATCTGAGCGCGGTGTGGCCAACATATTAGACCGTATTCAAGGCAAAAAAATATTACTGACGAATGCGCCAGCTGTCTATTCTCAAGCAGTCATGCAGCACTTACGTTTGCAAAAACATTTCAGTTCGCATTTGTCTATAGAATCAATGTGGGTACATAGAGAATTAAGACCAAAACCTTCGCGACTCTTATTGCGGAAATTATTGGCAAAGAATAGATGGCATGCACAAGACTGCGTGCTGATAGAAGACACAGTACAAAATTTAAAAGCAGCGAAATCTTTGGGCATGCAGACAGTATGGTGCACACGTTATCTAGGAAATCACAGTGCAATACCGGCGTATGTTGATGTAAAAGTCAATTCACTGAGTCAATTGCCTAGACAGTTGCATCGATTACGTTCATAGATTGAAGAATTTCATGCATCATCGATGCCATATATTTGAACAACATAGTTACCCATGACGAAACCTGGTGAGCGCAAGTTACAGATTCTGCAGACCTTGGCTGGAATGCTAGAAAATCCTAAAGCAGAAAAAATCACGACTGCAGCACTTGCTGCGCGGCTTGATGTTTCTGAGGCAGCGTTATATCGTCACTTTGCAAGTAAAGCACAAATGTATGAAGGCTTAATTGATTTTATAGAATCGTCTATTTTGAGTTTGATTAATCAAATCAATCAAAAACAAGAGAGTGGTTTATTACAAGCGCGAACCATCGTCAGAATGTTGTTAGATTTTTCTGAAGAAAATCCAGGCATGACACGAGTTTTAATTGGTGATGCTTTAGTTAATGAAGATGAGCGTTTACAACAACGCATGAATCAGTTTTTTGACAAAGTAGAAATGTCGCTGCGTCAAACTTGGAAGCTAGCAGCAACCCAAGCAATTGTGCGTGAGACAGAAGCCAGTTCACGTGCAAGTTTGATGATGTGTTTTGTGATGGGACGTTGGTTACGTTTTGTGAAAAGTAATTTTCAACAACGACCTACGGATGGCGCTGCAGAACAAATCGCGCTCTTATTAGGTTAGAGATAAATTAGCTACTGCACACAGGGCATTGTGGATTGTGTGTAGTGTGAATACTAGTCCATTCCATGGTGCGCGCATCCAGCATCAATAAATGCTGCGACAGTGATGTGCCCACACCCATTATTAACTTCAATGCTTCTGCTGCTTGTATGGTTCCTATAATCCCAACCAGTGGCGCAAACACACCCATGACGGAGCATTGCACTTCTTCGAATTGCTTATCAGGTGGAAATAAGCAGGCATAGCATGGTGCTTTCGGCTGTCTGGTATCAAACACAGCAACCTGACCATCCATACGTATAGCAGCGCCTGAGACTAAAGGCACACCTGCTGTAACACAGGCCTGATTAATTGCATGACGAGTTTTAAAATTATCAGTGCAATCAAGTACGACATCAGCACTGCTAGCTAATACTTTTAATTGTTCCGCATTAGCGCGGGCAACCAGTGCTACCACATCGATCGTAGGATTAATCTCATGCAAAGTCTGTTTGCCTGATTCAGCTTTAGACTGACCAACGCTTGCCGTGTTGTGCAAAATTTGTCTTTGTAGATTGGTTAAATCAACATCATCGTTATCTACTAAAGTTATTTTTCCCACGCCAGCGGAGGCTAAATATAGCGCTACTGGTGATCCCAACCCACCTGCACCAATAATCACAGCATGTGCAGCGAGTAATTTTTCTTGGCCTTCTATGCCTATCTCGTCTAACAGAATATGACGTGAATAACGGAGTAGTTGTTGGTCATTCATGAGCAAAGAAAGATGGAGTCAGTCTGCTTAGTTGATAACGCAAACACAGCGTGAGATGAAGCGAGAGGATGAATACACTGTTTAGCTACCAAGCATTGGATCTGACAATAGCCAGATCCAATGCAGTGAGCTAGCTTTATTTCTTATCGTTAGCTTCTGGGCTATTGATCGTTGTTTCTTTCTTATTCTCTATTTTTGCTGACTTAGACAGTTGCACTGGCTGGCCTTTAAGATGATTCAAGGCTTGTGCTAACTGAAAATCATCTTTGCTACCAAATTCTAGTGGTTTACGTTTTTTCTCTAAAGCAGATAAACGTTTTTGTTCTTCTAATTCATCCACAACATTTGATGTATTTGCTTCTTTATCTTTGTCATTCGATAAATGCTTAGATAAATCCGCTTCACGTAATCGCATGCTATTCATGCCATCGCCATCTGCATATTCATCAACGATTAAGTCAGGAACAATGCCACGTGCTTGAATTGAACGTCCATTCGGCGTGTAATAACGAGCAGTGGTGAGTTTAACGGCCGTATCAGCAGAGATCTGACGTATGGTTTGTACAGAGCCCTTACCAAAGGTTTGTGTACCCATGACGGTTGCACGCTTATAGTCTTGTAACGCACCTGCCACGATTTCTGAAGCAGAGGCAGAGCCTGAATTGACTAACACCACCATCTTCACTTTTTTCACTGCTTCAGGCAGTCGTGCCAAAGGATCGCTGTTAACACGAGTGGCATAAAAATCTCGGCGAGCGAGATAAGTCGCTTTGGAATCCGCAATTTGACCATTGGTAGAGACCACAGGTACATCTTTCGGTAAGAAGGCAGCAGAAACACCGATCGCGCCTGGCAATACACCACCTGGATCATTACGTAGGTCGAGAATCAAACCCTTCATATTCGGATCTTGTGCATACAAGGCGCTGATTTTCTTGGCCATGTCTTCTACAGTAGGTTCTTGGAACTGTGACACACGAACCCAACCATAGCCTGGTTCCACAATCTTAGATTTCACACTCTGTACACGAATTTCCTGACGTGTGATGGTGATTAAGAGCGGCTTATCTTCATCTTTACGGGCGACAGTGAGAGTGATTTTTGTGTTTGGTTCACCGCGCATACGCTTAACAGCATCGTCTAAGGTCATGCCTTTGACAGGTGTGCTGTCCAAGCGGGTGATTAAATCGCCGGGTTTTAACCCTGCTTTATAAGCAGGTGAGTCTTCAATCGGCGCGATCACTTTTACATAGCCGTCTTCCATACCGACTTCTATGCCCAAACCTACGAATTTACCCTGCGTGCTTTCGCGTAGCTCTTTAAATGCTTTTTTATCAAGATAAGCAGAATGTGGGTCGAGAGAAGCGACCATGCCAGAAATGGCTTCGGTAAGTAGCTTTTTATCTTCGACTGGCTCTACATAATCCGTCTTGATTAAGCCAAATACATCAGCTAATTGTCGCAATTCCTCTATAGGCAACGGTGAACTGGCATTTTTCTGTGCCAGAGCATCAAATTGCATAGAGCCTGCGATACCTGCTATGAGGCCCAAACCGATTAAGCCAAGATTTTTTAATTTGCTACTCATGTTTCACCTGTTTATCCAAACTAGCGGATCAATCGCCCGCCCTTGATGTCTCATCTCAAAGTATAAACCCGAATGCTCATTGCCGCCGCTATTACCCGCAGCAGCGACCACTTCACCCATTTTTATCTTGTCGCCGGGACGTTTTAGTAAAGACTGGTTATTGCCGTAAATCGTCATATATTGGCTGCCGTGGTCAATAATTAAGAGGTTACCAAAGCCGCGCATCCAATCGGCAAAGATCACCACACCATCCGCTGCAGCTTTAACATCCGTGCCTTCACCGGCTTTGATGAATAGACCTTTCCAGCTTGGCCCATCATTACGTTTCGAACCAAAACTGGCGACTAACTCCCCTTTAACTGGCATACGTAACTTGCCGCGTAACTTGGTAAAATCATTGTGTGCGCTGTATTCAGGAGCGCTATCTTCCTCGCTATCGACATTAGAAGAAGGTTTATTTTTAACGTTATTGCTGGCTTCTTTCTCAGTATTTTTAGCGGCCGGTTTTTCGACTGATTTTTCAGTTAAACGTTCACGTGAGGCAGCAACTTCTTTGGATTGTTTAGCGCGTTTTTTTGCAAGAGCAGCAGCCTCTTCTGCTTTTCTTTGCTGTGCAATTAAATTAGTTAATCGATCAACTAAAGAACCAAGCCGTTCTTCATCTTTAGCCAGATTGCCGGCTTCTTTGCGTTGATTTTGTAATTTGCTAGAAAGCTTAGTGACTAGGCTTTTTCGATTATTTTTTTCTTTTTCAAGTAAGGCTTTTTGTTCGCGTTGTTCTTGCGCGATTTCTTCTAGTACTGCACGTGCTTCTTCTGCTTTGGTTTTATTTTCTTCAACGGCACGAAGATTATTATCGAGCTCAGTGATAACTTTACTTTGGGCTAACGAGACATAACCTAGGTAGCGTAATTCACGACCAATTTGATTCGGGTTTTCGCCTGACAGCATGAGCTTGAGATGATCCTGTTGTCCGTTTTGATATTGATTACGTAAAATTTTACTCAGACGCGCACGTTGCTTCGCAATGCTTGCCTCTAACTCTTGCTGATTTTTCGATAATGCCGTGAGTTGAGCTTGTGTTTTTGCTTGTTCGGCACTTAGCTCGCGCAAACTACGATTGGCATTTGAAATCGCTGCTTCCGATGCGGAGAGAGCATCAGCAGCATGGGTATGCGCTTTTTCAGTTTTAAGTATGTTTTCTTTTAGCTCGCTGAGTTTTTTGCGTAAATCAGCGCGCGTTTCTTCTGCAATTTGTTTTTGTCGTGCACGTTCACTTAATTTAGTGGCGGGTTCAGCATGCACAAGGAATAGCGGCCAGACTAAGGCTGCTACTAACAAACAATAAGAATACTTTTGAAGCAGTCGCATGAAGTTTTATTTAGCCTTACCTTGGCTAGCAACGGCTTGCTGCGCGGCTGCGATGGTTTCTGGATCACCCAGATAATAGTTTCGGATTGGTTTGAGCTGCGCATCTAATTCATAGACCAAAGGCTGACCATTCGGGATATTCAAGCTAACAATGTCTTTATCACTCATCTGATCCAGACATTTAATTAAAGCACGCAAACTATTACCATGGGCAGAGATCAAGATACGTTTACCAGCTAAGATCGCTGGAGCTATCTCATCATTCCAGACCGGCATAACGCGTGCGACCGTATCTTTTAAGCATTCTGTTAAAGGTATTTCTTTGGGATCGAGTGCAGCATAGCGAGGATCATGGAATGATACGCGCTCATCATCCAGCGCCAAGGGTAGAGGTGGAATATCATAGCTACGCCGCCAAATCATGACTTGATCATCGCCATATTGCGCTGCTGTTTCAGATTTATTCAAGCCTTGTAGAGCGCCATAATGTCGTTCATTCAAGCGCCAGCTATGGACAGTTGGTAGCCACAGTAAATCCATGGTGTCCAGTGTGAGCCATAAAGTACGGATGGCGCGTTTCAGAACAGAGGTGTAAGTTAGATCAAAAGTGAATCCAGATTCGGTTAATAGTTTGCCTGCTTGGCGTGCTTGAGCCTCGCCTTTTGCAGTCAAATCAACGTCGGCCCAGCCAGTAAAACGGTTTTCTAGATTCCAAATAGATTCGCCATGGCGCATGAATACGATTTTGTACATGTTCTGTCGTGCTTTCGCGGGAAGAAAAAGGGAAAATGATGCTTGAATTGATTTCTCTCTTCTATTTTATAATGCAAGCTTGCTTTAAACGATGGGATCTTTGTGAAATTCTTGATTGATAATATCTGGCTTATCTTAATTGCGCTGTTATCGGGAGGCGCCTTGGCCTGGCCCGCTTTGTCCCGTAGCAAGCATTCTGTCTCTACCCTAGAGGCGATTCAGCTTATAAATAAAGGCAAACTACAAATACTCGATGTGCGCTCTGCCGAAGAATTTTCAGCTGGCCATTTACGTGCATCAAAACACATCCCCTTAAAAGACTTAGTCAGTCGTGTCGGTGAACTCAATAAATCCGAAGCCGTGTTAGTTATTTGCGGTAGCGGCACGCAAGCTTTGCGCGGTGTGCATCAACTGGCGCATGCAGGATTTCAAGAACTGTATAGTCTAGAGGGTGGTGTGACGAAATGGCAGACTGAAGGACTACCCATTGCTAAATAAAAGGAAAGTGTAATGAGCACAAAAGTGATCATGTATAGCACAGCGGTATGCCCTTTTTGCATTCAAGCTGAAAGGCTATTAAAAGCAAAAGGTGTTAATGAGATTGAGAAAATTCGTATCGACCTTGATCCTGTACAGCGTACCCTGATGATGGAAAAGACAGGCCGACGTACGGTGCCGCAGATTTATATAGGCGAGACCCATGTGGGCGGCTTTGATGATTTGTCTGCTTTAGATCGCGAGGGTAAACTCATGCCTTTGTTGCAAGCAGCGTGAACGTACCGAATATAAATTTGAAGTTAATTTTAATTTGCATGTATTTAACAATTGAATAGAAAGTTTTTATGTCAGAAGAAAACCAGCAGCCAGTTTTTAATATTCAGCGTATCTATTTAAAAGATTTATCTTTAGAACAACCTAATTCCCCTTCAATATTTCTAGAACAAGAAGGCCCTGGTATAGAAGTCGCGATCGATATAGGCGATGAAAAATTAAGTGATAATATTTTTGAATCAACTATCACCATTACCATCACCGCTAAGATTAAAGACAAGGTCGCGTTTTTGATTGAATGCAAACAAGCCGGCATTTTCGAAGCGAGTAACATCCCCGAAGGTCAGTTAGAGCCACTACTCGGTATTGCATGTCCAAATATTTTGTATCCTTATTTGCGTGCAAATATTGCGGACATCGTCACTCGCGCAGGTTTCCCACCTATACATTTGACTGAAATTAATTTCGAAGTCTTTTATCAACAGCGTAAAGCGGCGTTAACACAAGCCGGTAATGGCGCAACTGCTGCACATTGAGTTAGTTGATTGTGAATCCACTGCGACTTTTTTCCTTTAGCCTATTGGCATTGTTAGGCACAGCGCATGCAGCTAGTGTGGAATTCAAGTCTATAGGCCCAACAGCGGCAGTTATGTTTGATGTGCCTAGTCAGAGAGGGCGCAAAATGTTTATCGCGCCGCCTGGCATGCCAGTAGAAATCGTAGTGGTGAGTGGAGAATGGTCGCGGGTGCGTGATCTCTCAGGTGAATTAAGCTGGGTAGAATCACGCGCACTGACTAACCAAAGAAACGTAATCGTTGAAGTACCGCAGGTCACAGTACGAGCAACGGCGAGTGAATCAGGTGTTGCTGTATTCACTGCATCTAAAGATGTGCTACTTGAAATAGCAGAACCTATCACCTCAAGTTGGATTAAAGTTAAGCATCGTGATGGCGAGACCGGCTATCTCAAAGCATCTGAGGTGTGGGGAGAATAAAATTTTCCTGCCTGCGCATGACTTTCTCAGCTAGCCTTTTTTGGGCAACTCCATGAACATCAGCATACTAGGCGCAGGAGCCTGGGGCACTGCATTAGCAATCGCCGTATCACGTCAACATCAAGTTATGTTGTGGGGACGTGATAGCGCTGTCATGCATCACATGCAAACACAGCGTGAAAATATAAAGCGCTTACCTGCTATGCGATTGCCAGATGCGTTAGCACTGACTGCAGATTTAACGCAAGCCCTCACCCATGCAAAACAAGGCTTATTGATTCTCGCTACATCGGTCGCGGGATTGCGACCGACCTTACAATCGATGCATGCACATCCACTGCCTAATGTAGTGTGGTTATGTAAGGGTGTAGAAACACAAACCAATTTATTACCGCATCAAATTGTGCAACAGGAACTGGGAGATCAGATTGCTTGTGGTGCTTTATCTGGTCCTTCCTTTGCGCAAGAAGTAGCAGCCGGATTGCCTTGTGCATTAACCATAGGGTCATTGCATGCTCAATTACGTGAGCAAGTAGTGGCAGCAGTGCATGGTGGTTCTATTCGGGTGTATTCCACTGATGATGTGATTGGTGTTGAAGTCGGTGGCGCTGTTAAAAACATTCTTGCGATTGCAACTGGCATCACAGATGGATTGGGTTTAGGTTTGAATGCACGAGCTGCATTAATAACGCGCGGATTAGCTGAAATCGTTCGATTAGGTGTGGCGATGGGTGGTCGCGCTGAAACCTTTATGGGCTTAACTGGTATGGGCGATTTAATACTCACTTGTACTGGTGATTTATCACGCAATCGCCGGGTGGGATTGCAACTTGCTGAAGGTAAATCCCTCTCCACAATTACAGCGGACTTAGGTCATGTTGCTGAAGGCATGCATAGCGTACAAGCCATTATGCAATTAGCACAAACATATAAAATCGACATGCCGATTGTTGATGCGGTTGCAAGAGTTTTATTCCAAGGCGACTCTCCTAAGCAAATGGTGCAGCGATTGCTTGCACGTGAAGCACGTGACGAAGCAAATTAATCGATAGTTAATAAGCTATATGCTGAGCTTGTGAGTCCTTAGCAAGTCAGTCCCCTATCATCTCTCCTGCCATCTTCATATAGTTACGACTTCGCATCGCTAGCGAAAGTATTTTCTAGCAAACTCTTCGATAGCCGAAAATTTGTTCGAAATATAAACATATTGAATAGATTTTCAATGCGCACTAATTATTACTGCGCAAAAAAATAATTTTGATCATGCTTTGAAATATTTAATGCATGTCATGGTTTGAAAAAATTATTTATTCACTTCGGGCACTTTTGTTCAGTACCGAACTCAAATACTTGCTTTTGTTTTGTTGATAAAAGCAAGGTGCCTAGAATGAAAATTCAGGAGTGACTAATTTTATTTTTGATCATGAAACCAATCAATGAACTCAACTTCTTTCAATTGTCGTATGCGCACTAAAGGTTTTACTTTAGTAGAAATTATGGTTGTGGTTGTCATCATGGGTATATTGGCTGCCCTCGTGATTCCTAAGATGATGGGGCGAACCGATGATGCACGCATACTGGCTGCCAAACAAGATATAGCAACCATTATGCAAGGCCTCAAACTGTATAGGCTAGATAATCAACGCTATCCAACTACAGGTCAGGGATTGCAAGCACTCATCACCATTCCCACCAGTTCGCCCATACCTGCAAACTGGAAATCTGGTGGTTATCTAGATCGCTTAAGTAAAGACCCATGGGGTAATGCCTATCAATATTAAGCTCCAGGGTCGCGCGGAGAAATCGATGTGTTTTCTATGGGTGCAGATGGACAAGTAGGTGGTGCCGGCATAGATGCTGATATTGGTTCTTGGATGGATTAATTATCTATGCAAAGGCAAGTCGGCTTCACTTTACTTGAATTGCTTATCGTAATACTGATCATGGGCGTGATCTTAGCGGCAGTAGGATTGAATGCGTCACAAACATCTAAACAAGTATTGCAACAAGATGTACACCGATTAGCTGCGCTCATGCAATTAGCACGTGATGAAGCCATTGTAAGAAATCGATTGATTGCATTAGAGCTTGATACAAATCGGTATGGATTCTTCATTAAAATTGATAATGCTTGGGAGCCATTGCAAAACGATGATGTGCTACGTGTGCGTGAATTCAAACGTAGTCCTATTACTTTTTCTGTGCGCAATGGAGAAAGTAACTTAGCTGCTTGGCGCGTGGTCTTTGGCCGTGATCCAGTAGATCAAGCTTTTGTCTTAGCTTTACAATACGAACAAGATAGCTTCAGTATTAGTGCAGATGGCATTGGTCATTTCCGAGTTGAATAATATGATCATCAAACTCGATGCTGATAAAGGCTTTACTTTATTAGAAGTGTTAGTTGCATTGAGCATTATCGCCACCGTATTAGGAGCAAGTTTACGAGCAGTAGCAAGCTTGACGCAAAACAGCCGTGATATACGCTTAGCCTTATATGCAACATGGTCAGCAGAAAATAGATTAAGTCAGATTCGTTTAGAACGTGAATGGCCTCCTTTGGGTAGTCGTCAGTTTTCTTGCAATCAAGCCAATATACAACTGGAGTGCAAAGAAAATATTCTTGATACGCCTAATCCCGCATTTCGCAAAGTCGAAGTATCGGTATTTCCATTACTAGAAACAGAAAGACGCATCATCATGTTGTCACAGATTGTTCCACATGAAATGTAAGCGTCAGCATCCCTATCCATTAGAACGGGGACTCACACTGATAGAGTTACTTGTTGCTATCGGCATCTTGGCATTTATTGCTGTATTAGGATGGCGAGGACTAGAAACCTTGATCAGAACACGCAGTAGTCTCGATCAAGAATTAGAGCAAACACGCAATCTACAAATCATATTTGCACAACTACAAAATGACTGTGCACATATCGTCAGCGCTAGTCAGATTGATGGACAAACACCATTACTACTAGCGCCTAATCGACTTAGTTTAGTACGATCAGTTTCATTAGAAGCCGCGCCTACTCAACTGCAGTGGGTATCTTATCGATTGCAAAAAAATAGTTTAGTGCGCGAAGTCAGTCCGCTTACACGAGACTTAACGCAATTACTAAGTTATGGACTACAGCTGAGTGCAGACAGTAATTTAAATAATGCACAAGTTATTTTAGAAACAGATGTGCAAAATTTTGGACTGAGAGTGTGGGCAAAGAATGGTCGTGCTTGGCTGAGTCCATCCGCCATGCAGGCAAGCACAAACGCCTTAGTTTCACGTGGCTCCCTAATGAATCCACAAACTGGATCAACCACAAGTACGATCACTTGGCGCGGATTAGAAGTCTCTCTCAGTCTGAATAAAGTACAAGGTGAGCTAACAAAAACAATCTTGCTTGGTGCTACATGAAGCCAAATATGAAGCTAAGCATGTCGCAAAAAAAATTCCATGGCATGCGTCAAAGCTCACGTGGTGTGGCCATCATCACAGCATTGCTCCTAACAGCTTTAGCAATCACGATTGTGGCTAGTTTATTTTGGCAGCAGCAAATTCAAATTCGTACAGTCGAAAATCAACGCTTGCAACTGCAAAAACAATGGATATTGCGAGGTGCCGTAGATTGGGCGACATTGATTTTGCGAGAAGATAGTAAATATTCTTTGATTGATGATTTAACTGAACCATGGGCAGTACCCTTAGCGGATACATCACTAGATCAGTATGTGCAAAAAGAAGAAGAACATGCTTTAGCACAGGAAGCGATCTTATCGGGCGCAATACAAGATGCACAATCACGCTTGAATTTAACAGGGCTTGCGACTGCTGGAAAAATCAATGAACAACAAGTCTTGTTGTTTGAGCGCTTACTCAGTAGTTTACATATCGACACCTCACTAGCCCGCCTAGCAGCAACGCAAATAGCCTCTAGTCAGCCAAATGAAAGTGGAGCAAGCAGTCGCGTGCGTTATGTCGGTTTTCAGTATGTGCAGGACTTATTTGTCGTCACAGGTTTTACGCCTGAGATCGTAAAGACTCTAGAGGACTATGTTGTCTTTCTTCCGCGTACAACAGCTATCAATGCGAATACTGCGCCACAAGTCGTATTAACAGCCGCCTTAGCACCTTTATCACTAGCAGATACACAAGCCTTAATAGTGAAAAGGGCGCAAACACCATTTCGTAATATCAATGAACTGATAGCGCAGTTGTCAGGATCACAAACAACGATCAATCCGCAAGCAATCACATTGAGTACGAATTATTTTTTAGTCAATGGAAAAATCTCTCTGCGGCAAAATGCGTTGCAAATACAAGCATTGGTAGAGAGAAATGGATTAAATACCGAAGTGTTATGGATTAGAGAAATCTAATTCACAATAATAGTGTTAAACGCTTATTCCATCATTCTACGTTTGCCTTCACGGCAGAGTGTAAAAAAAATGCAGGATTGGTGCTTGCAGCCCTTGCCCTTTGCAATAACAGATAAAACGGATCATGTTCTTGAAAGCGGCTTAGCTAGCGTGGCAGCACTGACTGAACAGTTAAAGAAAGTAAAAAAAGTCATACTTATTATGGCGGCAAGCGATGTCACGCTATTGCGTTTGATGGTGCCACCTCTCTCGCCAGAGAAACTTAAATTAGCTTTACCTGCCTTAATGGAAAATAGCATCATAGGTGATCCTGCTACTTGTCATATCGTGACGAGTGCTGACATAAAAGGCTTACGTAACATTGCTGTGATTGATAGAGCTTGGCTGATCGCAGTAGTAAGCGCTTGTCAGAAAGCAGGCGCAAGTGTTTTTCATGCTTATCCCTTTCAACTATGCCTACCTTTACATGAAAACATCGTCTCTGCTGCGCTATCAGAAATAGGTGAAGAAGCAGAGCTAAGTTTGCGCAAGCCAAACAATGAAGCGATTGGTATTTCACTGCACATTGATAAAACTAATTTTCACAGTGAAGAAGAAATTTGCCGTACCTTGCATTTATTAACGAAACATGAAAATTGCCAACTCATGGTGGAGGATGGCAAAGTAGGTGTTTATAGTGCAGCAGCTAATCAGTTAGCACACACCATAGAAAAATCGAATGGAGACACAATTAGCAAACTGCAGGTTATTCCAGATGACTGGAAAATTTTAATCGCAGGAATGAAGAACATAGATTGTGATTTGATGCTGGGATTATCAAAACCTATGTATCAAGCAAGTCGTTTGACAATATGGAGACTGCCACTTGCGCTTGCTGCTTCTTTACTTGTTTTTCAACTCATTGCCTTACATAGTGATTGGTGGCGTTTGCGACAAGAAAAAAAGCAGTTATTCGTTCAGCTAGATAATATTTATAAAAAACATTTTATGCAGTCGGCAAAGCCAGAAGTACAGCTAGAAAAATTAGAAGAAAAATTAAGCATGCTTAGGCAAAAAACAGGCGCAAATGCACCTGAAGATTTTCTGAGCTTGTTAGCGAATACCTCAGTGGCATGGAAGCGTATTGTTCTAGAGGATAAAAATATAGGATCACGACAATCGCGTGTCAGTCCAGATTATGTGGCAACCCATGCAATGACCGCAGTGAATTATCGTAATCATGTACTGCAAATAAGCTTGCTTTCAGAATTGGCGCCTGATAGGGAGTTAGCTAAAACTAGATTTGCAGAAAATCATCTCACGCTACAGCGCAGTGAAAATACGTCACCTACTCGATCTAGCGTAGTGATGTGGCATGTGCAGGCGGGTAAATGATAAAACGCTGGAATCTAATAATGATTTTCTGGCAAATCAAAAGTGAGCCGGAAAAAATAAAAAGATTGTTAGTAGGTACTTGCCTGCTTTTACTGGCATTCAGCGTGTTATGGCTCTATCCCATGATGAAAGAGCGAGCGCAATTAGGTCAACAATTGCCAGAGTTACGCCATCAATTAGTTCTAGCTTATGCATTAGCTCAGAAAATTTCACAGCTAGAGGATCTTCCTACGCAAACATCCGACACTTCTCTAGAAGCGATACAAAACAGTCTAACAAAGGCGGGATTGGTGACAAATAAAGTGAGATTTGAAAAACAAGTCATCACAATGGAATTCGAAAAAATATCTTTTTCTACTTTAGTGAAATGGACACATGATGCACAAATATTTTTTCACATCCTCGTGCTAGAGGCCAGCATCGTGCCATTGGATCAACTTGATCAAGTGAACGCCAAATTAACTTTTAAAAAACTAAACTAATGCGTCGTCTTCTCTTTTTAAGTATTGCAGCTTTGATCGTATTCGTATTGACGTTCATTATGTTTTTGCCAGCTGTATTCATCACACCCCACGCTGAAGAAAAATCAAGCGGACGATATACCTTGGCCGATGTGCACGGTACTGTCTGGGAAGGCTCTGCAATAGTCGTTTCTAAGCCAGATAAAAATGGTATTCAGCTGCCCTTAGTGCCAGGCAGATTTTTTTGGCACATATCGCCTATGCTGTTATTGGGAAAAGTCTCACTAAAAATTGATAATACAGAGACACTGACCGAGCCTATCACCATAGAAGGCAATTGGT
The DNA here is from genome assembly GCA_945883145.1 of Bordetella parapertussis. GTDB lineage: Bacteria > Pseudomonadota > Gammaproteobacteria > Burkholderiales > Burkholderiaceae_D > Pernthalerella. Next base: position 25,384 of record CAMCXB010000004.1, read on the forward strand.
ATCAATGGCATATCAATCCTTCAAGCATGCGATTGAATGCGGAACAATTATCTTTATTAGGTGCGCCATTTAATACACTGAGATTGAATGGAGATGTGTTGATGTCATGGCAAGAATTGCAAGTCAATTTACAAGCTAAGCAAATTAACATCATAGGTTTAATACAAATTGATTTTAAAAAAATAGCTTCAGCGCTATCGCCGATTAAACCCTTAGGTGAATATCAATTAACAATCGAATGGCTTAGTCAGCAAGCCAAGATAGATTTAAATACATTAGAAGGGCCATTACAACTTCATGGCAAAGGCATCTTTCAGCAAGGGAGGTTGCAATTTTCTGGTGTGGCTTATGCGGATGCAGGAAAAGAAAAACAATTATCGCTATTACTGAATTTATTAGGGCGGCCACTAGCTGATGGCAATGAAAATCATATAGCACTTGAATTTAAATGACAGTACATCTTATCGATTTTGCTAATGCACTTAAAAAATTAAGAAATTTTTTTTTCGACTTACTTTTTATAATTATTATCACTAGTATTTTTTCCAACTCACTATCGAGTTGGGCACAAGAGCCTACCAAGAATCAAGCTATGATGAATTTTGTGGCGGCTGATATTGAAACAGTAGTCAGAGCGATTGGTCACTACACCGGAACCACTTTTGTGATTGATCCTAGAGTGAAAGGCACCATCAATCTGGTTTCTGAAAAGCCAGTGAGTAAAGCGCAAGCATTAGAGATGCTGACTTCAGTGTTAAGGCTGCATGCATATGCGGTGGTGAAATTGCCTACTTTTACTAAAGTCGTGCCAGAAGCTGACGCCAAGCAGCAAGCTAGTCCTGTGATTGATCATGCATTAAGGGGCGATCAAATCGCGACACAAATAATTAAACTCAATCATGAATCTGCTGCTAACTTAGTCAATATCTTGCGTCCCTTAGTCAGTGAAAAAAATGTGATTAACGCGAATTCAGCAACCAACACATTAATTATTACGGATTATGCAGATAACTTAAAAAGATTATCGCGCATGATTGTAGCATTAGATGTGCCAATGATAGGCGAGCTTGATGTTATAAAAGTCCATTATGCGATTGCGACTGATTTAGCATTCATGATTAATCGTTTACTTGATCAAGGTGCGGTGACGAATGCAGCTGGGGTCAATGATGCAGGTAGAGTTTTATTACTCGCAGAAGCACGCACTAATAGTTTGATACTTCGCGCACCGACTGTGGCGAGAGGAAATTTAGCACGGGCTTTAATTGCGCGACTTGATCAACCGACTGCTCTGCCCGGAAATGTGCATGTGGTGTATTTAAAAAATGCAGAAGCAGTCAAACTCGCGCAAGTGTTGCGTGCTGTTGTGTTGGGTGAGGCAGGCGTCGCTAATCAAGCCTCTAATCTTACTGGAGGCATCACCACCACACAGACTACGCCGCAATCACAGGCGACCTTGAGTACATCGCCAGTGAATACAGCGATGCCAACAACGCTGGCGACTAGCAATGTGGCGAATCAAGCACCACTTGCTAGCGGTGGAATTGCAGGTTACATACAAGCAGACCCTACAACTAATACCTTAATTATTACGGCAAATGAAACGACTTACCGTAATCTACGCAACATCATTGATCAGTTAGATGCAAGACGAGCACAAGTTTATGTAGAGTCGTTAATTGTTGAAGTCTCTGCGAATACTGCCGCTGAGTTTGGGGTGCAGTGGGCTGGCTTATCAGGGGATTCAGCGGGTGGTATGCGTGTTGGTGTACTAACCGGATTTTCTGCCGGAGGAAATAATCTTGCAACCCAAGCTACATCTATTTTAGGAAAAGATCAAATAGCTCTACCGCCAGGTAACGGCATTAACGTAGCCGCATTTAAACAACTGAATGGCCAGTTAACTCTAGGTGCATTAGCTCGTGCCTTAGAGAGTAATACCAAAGCCAATATTTTATCCATGCCTAATTTAATCACATTGGATAATGAAGAAGCACGCATTATCGTTGGTCAGAATGTTCCTTTCATTACAGGTCAATTTACTACACCGGCATCGGGTGGTGGTGCAGGTGTGAATCCATTTCAAACCATAGAGCGTCGTGATATAGGTTTGTCCTTACGTGTACGACCACAAATTTCGCAAGGTGGCACAGTAAAAATGGCCATCTATCAAGAGACATCAAATATTCAAGAGTCCACTAGTTCAGGATTGATTACGAGTAAACGATCGATTGATACCAATGTGTTAGTCGATAACGGTCAAATTGTTGTGCTAGGCGGACTAATAGAAGACACCTTGAGTGATAGCGTAGAAAAAGTCCCATTACTGGGCGATATACCTTTATTAGGTTATTTATTTCGCTATCAAACAAAAAAACGTGGCAAGACAAATTTAATGGTTTTTTTACGGCCGACGGTGATACGGTCTAATAATGACAGTGTTGCTGTAGCAGGTGATCGTTATGACTATATGCAAGCAGCACAAGGCGGCATGCAGTCAGATAAAAACATTTTTTTACCTCAGTCACAAGAACCTAAACTGCCAGCTCTACAAAACGGCACGCCAGTTGGCGGCGCCTTACTGAAAAAATCATCACCTTCATTAGCAGAACCATTGCTCTCCCCTTAATTAAGTCATGGCTTAGGTGAATTAATAAGCATTTCTTTATGACTCTTACCAATCAAGCACATTTACTGCCCTTTGCCTTTGCTAGAGATTTTTTGATTCTGGCGCAAGCACATGACAATCAAGAAGAGAGTGTGGCTTGTTGGATTTCAGAAGCTACACCTGCCACAGCTGTAGCAGAAATTAGTCGTCGCTATGGCGCACTCAGATTACAGATTGTGACGCGTCAGGAATTAGAAAGTGCGATCACATCTGTCTATGCTGACTCTGGCCATAATGCAGCACAAGTTATTGATGAATATGAAGCTGATTTTGATATAGCACGACTAATGCAAGAAATGCCTGCAGTAGAAGATTTATTAGATTCTTCTGATGATGCACCTGTCATACGCATGATTAATGCATTGCTTACGCAAGCAGTGCGTGAGGGTGCATCTGATATTCATATAGAGCCATTTGATCAAATCTCTGTTGTGAGATTTCGAATAGATGGTCGTTTGCGCGATATCGTTAGACCAAAAAAAACAATTCATGCTGCTTTGATTTCTCGAATAAAAATCATGTCGGATCTCGATATTGCTGAAAAACGTTTGCCGCAAGATGGCCGTATTACTTTACGTGTAGGCGGTAAGCCGATTGATGTAAGGGTTTCTACTCTACCGACTGGACATGGCGAACGTGCCGTATTGCGTTTATTAGATAAAGAAGGTGGACGATTAGATTGTCAACAGTTAGGTATGAGTGAGACCACGCTAAAACAATTTGATCATTTAATCACGCAACCACATGGCATTGTTTTAGTGACAGGTCCCACTGGATCTGGAAAAACAACCACATTGTATGCGGCACTATCTAGACTAAACACACCCAGCACAAATATTTTGACGGTAGAAGATCCGATTGAATATGAATTAAATGGTGTAGGTCAGACTCAAGTCAATCCTCGCATAGAGATGACATTTGCAAAAGCCTTACGCGCTATATTGCGACAAGATCCAGATGTCATCATGATAGGTGAGATACGCGATTTAGAAACAGCACAAATCGCAGTTCAGGCGTCACTCACGGGACATGTAGTGTTAGCCACTTTGCATACGAATGATGCTGCTGCTGCAGTAACACGTTTACTCGATATGGGTATCGAGCCTTTTTTACTCTCTTCCTCTTTATTAGGCGTTGTAGCACAGCGTTTAGTGAGAAAACTGTGTATCTATTGTCGAAAAAAAGAAGGCTTATATTGGCATGAAGTAGGTTGTGATAAATGCAGTCAGACTGGTTATCACGGACGAGTGGGAATTTATGAATTAATGCTCACTACAGACCAGATACGCCGACAAATTCATGATAGAGCTGGAGAAGCTGAAATACGAGCCAGTGCACAAATTGGTGGAATGAGATTAATGCGTGAAGATGGCGAGCGCTGGTTGAATAATGGTACGACAAGTCAGTCTGAATTATTGGGCGTGACTAAGGAGTAAGCATGCCTATATTTCAGTATGAAGCAGTCGATCAATCAGGATTGTCATCACATGGCACCATCATTGCTGATAATCCACGTGCTGCACGCGCTGACTTACGTACACGTGGTTTACTGCCTGTACTAGTGGAAGCAACTGATATAAATAAAGAAAATGCAAGACAAACAAGTCGATATTTTTTTCGTCTCTTTGCTGAAAAATTATCTTCTGCAGAATTATCTTTATTTACACGTCAACTTGCGTCTTTGTTAGAAGCAAGTTTACCTTTAGAGCGGGCATTATTTGCATTGCAAGAACAAGCCGAGCGCGCCTATGTAAAAAATCTTATCGCTTCAATTCGATCTGAAGTCATAGGCGGTGCTTCATTATCAAATGCCTTATCGCAGCATACAGCTGATTTTAGCGAAATATATCGCGCACTCGTTGCAGCGGGTGAGCAAATAGGTCAATTAGCGGGAGTGCTAATACGATTGGCTGATCATAGTGAGCGACGTGCTGCGCTAGTACAAAAATTACGTTTAGCATTCACCTATCCTGCGATTGTCACAGTGGTAGCTTTAGCCATCGTAATTTTTTTGCTCACCTATGTTGTGCCACAAATCGTGGCTGTCTTTATCAATTCAAAACAGCAGCTACCTTTATTAACGGTAGTGATGCTTGCTGTATCAAATTTTATTCGACACTGGGGTTGGCTATTAATGATTGTCTTAATAGCTAGTGGACTATTATGGCGACGGTTATTAAAAAATAATGATTTTTTAATTCGTTGGCATACGTTCTTACTCACTGCACCACTCTATGGAGCGTTTGAGCGCAGCCTCAATACCGCTCGATTTGCTAGTACTTTAGCGATTACAACTAGCTCAGGTGTGCCAATACTCAGAGCATTACAAATTAGTAGTGACACGCTATCTAATCTTGCAATGCGCAAGCATATTGCAGAAGCTACTAGTCGTGTACGTGAAGGCGCAAGTCTTGCGCATGCACTCGCTACTTACAAACAATTTCCTCCTTTGTTAATTCATATGATTAGAGCAGGAGAAATAACAGGTGAATTACCCACTATGTTAAAGCGAGTCGCCAATACACAAGAACAAGATTTAGAACGACGTGCAATGACGATTGCAAGCTTACTAGAGCCTGTGCTTATATTAGGTATGGGTGTTGTGGTGTTATTGATCGTATTAGCTGTCTTAATGCCTATTATAGAAATAAATCAGTTAGTACGATGATGAAAATTACCACGTTAGTGATAGCTGCACTCTATGCATGAATACAAGTAAAAAAATGAAATATATTTCTCAAGCTTGTAGCGTATTCTTATTTTTGCTTTGGTGTGCCTCGCTGACATATTGGACGCTTTTTTTTACTACACTGCCTACCCAAAAAGTAGCTTTATCAAGCGTGAATGAAATGCCTAAGATAGTGTTATCTGATGCGATGAGTTTATTTGGTGGCGGTTCAAATAATGAAAGTCGTTTCCCTTTGTTTTTACGTGGTGTGATTTTATCGGGTGAGTCAGGTGCGAGTCTGGCGATTATAGGCGCGCCAGGAGCGCCACAAAAATTGATACGGCGAGACGCAGAACTCATGCCGGGCGTTACGCTACAAGAAATTCACGCTAACCATATTGTTGTATTAGATCATGGCTTAAGGCGTGAGGTGCCGCTTTCACCGTTTAGTAACGCGTCACCATCATCTAACGTGAATACCTATCCTGTGAATGATTCGACTAAAGTTGAGGTGCTAGGGCAGCAACCTGAAGGTTCTCGGTTGCTAGTACCTACACAGCAGAGTGGCAGTATAAATAGTAATTAAATTTACTCATCCTCAGGTCGCTTAAATAAAGCATTTAATAAGGCTAAGCGTTCTTGCTGTCGTTTTGCAGAGGTAGATTTTTTATGTGGTCCCGCAACGCGTAATCGAGCCGGCACTACTAAAGGATTGCGAGGTTTGAGCGCACGCTGAGAAGGCTCACTACGGAAAGTCAGTTTTTGTCGTTTAGAGAGCCCTTTGTTTGCCATGACATCATCTTCAGCTATAAGACATAACGCGATAAATCTTCATTGATTGCTAGTGCGCCTAATTTTTCATCGACATAGCTAGCAGTAATTTGAATGTTGCTTGCATTGCCTGCGCCAGCAGAAAAAGAAATTTCTTCGAGTAGCTTTTCCATGACGGTATATAAACGACGTGCTCCTATATTTTCTGTTTTTTCATTTACCGAAAATGCAATTTCAGCTAAACGTCGTATGCCATCTTCTGCAAATTCTATATGGACGTTTTCAGTAGCAAGTAAGGCTTGATATTGTCGAGTAAGACAAGCATCAGTTGCCGTCAGTATGCGTTCAAAATCTGCAATTGATAAAGATTCTAGTTCTACGCGTATAGGAAAACGACCTTGTAACTCAGGAATTAAATCAGAGGGCTTGGCTAAATGAAAAGCGCCGGAAGCAATAAATAAAATATGATCAGTTTTTACCATGCCATATTTTGTATTCACAGTTGTACCTTCAACCAGTGGCAGTAAGTCACGTTGAACACCAGCACGCGAAACATCTACACCAGAGGTATTGGAACGCGAAGCGATCTTATCGATTTCATCTAAAAAAACAATACCATTTTGTTCAACATTATGTAAGGCGAGTTGTCTTAATTCTTCTTCATTGACTAGACGTGATGCTTCTTCTTCTATGAGTAATTTTAATGCGTCACCTATCTTTAATTTGCGTGATTTTTTTCTTCCTTGACCTAATCCAGAAAACATAGATTTAATTTGCTCTGTCATTTCTTCCATGCCAGGTGGCGCCATGATTTCCATTTGAGCACGTGGCTCTTGGACTTCTAATTCTATTTCTCGCTCATTGAGCGACCCTTCACGTAAGCGTTTACGAAAAGTTTGTCGTGTGGTGGTGTCAGATTTTTCTTCTTCGCCTTGTGTATTACTGGTAAAACCAAAATCACGAGCAGGTGTTAGCAAAATATCGAGGATGCGATCTTCTGCTGCGTCTTGCGCACTTTCTTTTACTTTGCGCATTTCCATTTCACGTGTTTGTTTAATGCTGATTTCTGTGAGATCACGAATAATCGTATCGACATCACGTCCTACATATCCGACTTCAGTAAATTTTGTCGCTTCAATTTTAATGAAAGGGGCATCTGCTAATTTAGCGAGTCGTCGTGCAATTTCTGTTTTGCCGACACCGGTCGGTCCTATCATTAAAATATTTTTTGGTGTGATCTCATGTTGTAAAGGCTGAGGCACTTGCATACGACGCCAACGATTACGCAATGCAATCGCGACTGCACGCTTAGCACGACTTTGGCCAACGACATGTTTGTCGAGTTCATTAACAATTTCTTGCGGTGTGAGGTTCATAAGGGAATGATTTATTCTAGAGTCTCTATGGTATGTGACATATTGGTGTAGATACAAAGCTGCGATGCAATCGTGAGAGATTTTTTTACTATCTCTAAAGGTGAGAGTGAAGTATTTTCTTGTAACGCTTTGGCAGCAGACTGTGCATAAGTTCCGCCGGATCCGATTGCGCCTATCCCATCTTCAGGTTCTAGTACATCACCATTTCCAGTAATGATCAGCGTTGCATCGCGATCTGCCACTAGTAGCATGGCTTCTAATCTACGTAGCATACGATCAGTGCGCCAGTCTTTTGCTAGCTCAACCGAAGAACGCATGAGATTGCCCTGATGCGCTTCTAGTTTAGCTTCGAATCTTTCTAACAGCGTGAACGCATCTGCAGTACCACCGGCAAAACCAGCTAAGACTTTGCCATGAAACAGCTTGCGAACTTTACGCGCTGATCCTTTCATGACGATATTGCCAAGAGTGACTTGGCCATCGCCACCAAGTGCCACTTCATGGCCATGTCTTACTGAGAGTATGGTTGTGCCGTGAAACTGTTCCATGCGATTTCCTAAGAGTTAAAGCGATTGAGCATTACTAAGCTGACTAAGTGTTGTTACAGTCTATGAGTAAAAATAGAGAGCTGACTATTGCTGCCTATGAGTTTTAAGAGCACAGAAACAAGAAAATTTGCATTTCGTAATTCTACCGTTTTGTGCGTGCCTAGTGCTGAGAGGGCTTCTACGAATGGAGCGACAGCTTGGAAGCTGACTCTGACTAAGGCAGAGCAATCTAATAAGAGTGTAGCTTGATTTTGTGCATGCCTAGTGATGTTTTCAATTAGAGCTTGTAAAGGCATTTCTATGATGGAGGGTAGGAGAAATTCGACTGTGGAGGCTGGTATGAGATTGCCGACTGGAGCAACATAGGGAGGAGGCGAGACTTCAAAGGTCAGGCTATAACTCATGCACACTTCTTCATATTCAAATTCATCATTGAGTAGTCTTATCACTTCTATCAGTAATAACCATGTGTTATGACACGCTTTTGGTGCTGTGGATTTAACTGCAGCATGCAGTTGTTTGATTAAATTTTCAGCACCTATCAAGACGATGACGCTGCCTTGAGATTGCCATTGCAGTAAAAAATTGAGTAAGGTTTCGCAACCAGAATCATCGATCGCGTTGATGGTATCTAAAGCAAATTCAATTTTTTTAGTATTGGCAGTGATCTTGTGACATGAATCAAATGCAGTATCATTTTCTGCACTTAGCTTTCCACGAAAATGCACTCTTGCGCTCAGTGTTTGGTCAGTATTTTTACTGTAGTGAGGGGGAGTCCATTGCGGTGGCGAGGTTTCAAATCGAACCGCATACTGGACTGAGAGTTGCTCAAATTCTTGATGCGCTGATTGTATTTGTAGTAAATCAAATAGCATCCACCATACCAATTGTTCTTGAAAGCGGCTCGTGGTTTCTTGCGCTGTTAAATATTGCAGTAAAACTTTTGCTGCTTGTTCTTGCCCACTTGCATAAAGCACAGCTGCTTCTTCTATTTGATGAGGAAAAGAATTATCTTCTGCTAGTTGTTGTGCTTGCTGTTGCGCAGAATGTTGCTGAGCTAGTGAGAAGCTGGCATCAAATTCTGCAGACATTTCACATTCGATAGCATCAATTTTTTTAAAAGTATCTTCTGATTGGCTTTGTAATGTGGAGCGAGTCGTTATTTTTCCTTGTGAGTGTTTTAGTCCAGGTTTTTTAAAAAGTGCAAAAATTTTCACGAGAGGCCTGCAAAATGAATAAATCTAGGTTCAATAAAAATACGGTGGCGAATAATTACTGATTAAAATAAAAAAATGATTCGAAAAAAATTCGAATAAAAAATAATCAGACATTTGTGGAATTTACGGTGTGATAACTCCCAGGTAGTGATAAATACGTGGTGAGTAACGAGTAACGAGTAACGAGCAACGAGCAATGTGGTTTGTGCGAGGCGATAAGCGCACTGATTCTAAATAGTCAAAAAAATAGGCAATTTAGACCACGAGTTATTTTCGCTTGAATATATTTCGACGTCATTTCTTTATTAGGATGAAAAAAATGAGTGTGATGAAGTACTGCTTAGATAAAAAATTTTTTAAAAAATTAGAAAGAAATATGTAAATAATCGACTTTATATTTTAGGGGCGATCAACAAGTTGCGTTAATCGCCCCTTTATCTTCAGTCTGATTAAAATCTGGTTCTGACTCCTAGTACAACACTTCTTCCCGCTAGGGGTACGGTATCCTTTAGCAATGAAGTGGAGAGTCTGATGGTGTCATTTAAGAGATTTCTTCCTAGTACAAACCATACGACATCGGTGCTGCCGTAGCGCTGTGTGTAATGTACACTGGTATCGAGTTGCGTATAGCTCGGTGTGGTGGTTTCATGACTAGCAATGCGATTCTGTGCAGAGGCATTAATCAACGTCATTAGACCTCTGACCGCACCTTCTTTATAGCCCACACTTAAACCTTGTCGGGCTGCAGGTTGTAGAGGGAGATTTTCACCACCATCTAAGCGACTTCTCACTGTGTCTGCAAAAATGCGCATGGAAAAACCATCGCCTTGCCAGTTATAACTCGCTTCTACTTCTGCGCCATGTAGCGTGGCATCGGCTTGGGTCCAAGTACGTTCTCTTAACTCGAATGGGCCAGTCCCACCATTAGCTAACGATAAGCCGTCCTCGCCAACTTCATCTCCGCGTTGTCCATAAATAAAATTTTTGATTTTATTTTGGAATAGATTGCCTTTCCAACGAAATTTATCTGCAGTCTTTTGCAGACTTAATTCTATGTTGTTAGAAATTTCTTTCTTAAAATTTGGATTGCCTATGTCATAGGTTTGTGTCGCTTCATGTGGCCCATTTGAATAAAGCTCCTCAGTTGCTGGCGCACGTTGCGCTAGGCTATATGTAGCGCCTAGGCCGTATCCCGGTGTAAACGACCATAAGCCACCACCTGACCAAGAAGCTAAATTAAACGAGCGTTGTAAATTATCTCTAGGGTTTCTTTTCACTGACTCTATTCTGAGTCCCGTGTTGATGCGCACGGAACCAAATTCTTTTTCTTCCACAATAAAACCAGCATAAGAATTTGATTTGGTAATAGGTACAGCTTCAATCGACCCTGTTGAATTCAACGCAGAAAAATTATTCAGGTCGGCTTGTACACCAATTTTTCCTCGCCAACCATTGATTTCTCTATGATTTGCTTCTAGTCGTGATTCCGTTGTTTTGTTTTTGAAGTTCATCTGAGGATCAAGTGCTGCATCTAACTCAGAATGTTTGTAATCGGTGTGCGCGATTTTAAATCGCAATGATTCAAATAGATTGCCGTTGATTTTATATAAGCTATCTAGGTCAACCCGCGTCTGCGATAAATCTATCGATGCAGTTTCAGCAGGAATGCCATAGTTCTTTGTGAGTGAACTGATGGACATGCCTAAGTGACCCCAACTTTCTATTTTTGATAAACCAAATCCAAGATTATCTTCACGGTTAAAGGAGTTGGATAATTTTCCACCCGTGGGTACGTTATAGTTTTCAGCTCTGAGTGAACTACCATCGGCATGTATGCCTAGATTGCCGGCAGCACGATCAAGATGAAATGCTAGTCCATTACTTTGATCAACGCTACTGCGTTTCAACTCGACTTCGCCAGTTGCTTGAGGAGCTAATACGGTTGGAATTCTATCGTTGACGATATTAATTAATCCACCAATAGCGCCCGATCCATAAGCAAGAGCAGCGGGTCCTCTTAGTATTTCAATTTGTTGTGCACCCATGGCAGTTCCAGCAACGGCATGATCATTCGATATGCTCGATAAGTCGGATACTGCCATGCCATTTTGTAAAATTTTTAGTCGTGGACCTTCTAAGCCACGAATAATAGGACGGGATGATCCCGCACCAAATCCAGAAGCAGATACACCGAGCTCACCAGATAAAGTGTCGCCTAGAGAGCCGCGTGTTTTATCGCGTAATTCATCGCCAGCTAATACTTTTGCGGGCGTTAGTATTTGTGAATTTTCATCATTACCAAATGGATCAGCAGTAACAACTACAGAAGGTAATGTTTTTTTATTTTCTTGCGCATTAACAGAAAAGGCATTGCTGATAAGCGCACAGACTAAAGCTTGCGCCAATATTTTTAATTGGAATTGCATGATTTCTCCACCAGCTGATAGAAGACGAGACATCTAAAACAGTTAAATGTTTTAGATGAAAAAAGACTCAGATAATCAGGCTAGTTGAGGAGGTGCGCGTGAAGAGAAATAAGCGCTAAATGGCTGTATCCAGCTAGGTCGAAAATTACTTTGTTCGTGCTGTGTTGGAGCGAAAAAAGCAGGTGCTGTACAAGGCGTAGCATGAACAGCAGCGCCTAAAGCAGCTGCATCAAATAAGGAACAAAAACTGGACGACTTTTGATGATCAAATGTATCGCCAACAACAGGCTCAACACTTGAAATTGAAACGACGGAATTTTGGCTAGCGTGAAAAATAGAGTGGCTGATACCTAGCCATTGCGCAAACAATAAACTCAATACCAATAACAGGTTTAAAACGACAACCCGTGGATGGACTAAATTTTTTGTTTTTGAGGAATGCATGGTTTCTCTAACGATAACGCTTATTTAATAGCAGGATTACTTTACCAGAAAAAACAATCGCTAAGTAAATTAGAAAAATGATAAAAACGATATTTTATTTGTGGCGGATGTACTGTCGCTATCACAATGAGCGATGCAATACTAAAGAGGTATGCCTAAAAACTGATAGGAAAAAGCATGAGTACTACAAGTGGGAGAAAAGACTCGGGTGTCCCTGGTGGTGCGACACCCGTTTTAGAACGAGTAGGCGAAGTTTAATCGCCGTACAGTTTTTGCTTGAGTTCTCTTCTTTGTTGCGCTTCTAGTGACAGCGTCGCAGTAGGTCGTGCAAGCAAACGTGGAATGCCGATCGGCTCTCCTGTTTCTTCGCACCAGCCGTAATCACCTGAATCTATTGATTGTATAGACTGCTGTACTTTTTTCAGCAGTTTACGTTCACGGTCGCGTGTACGCAGTTCAAGTGCATGTTCTTCTTCAATGGTGGCGCGATCTGCAGGATCAGGTACCAACACGGTTTCGCGCAAGTGCTCGGTTGTCTCACCCGCATTTTTTAATAAATCTTTTTCAAGCTGCTGTAGACGGCTTTTGAAAAAAGCTAATTGCACAGGATTCATGTAATCCTGTTCGCCCATTTTCATTATCTGTTCGTCTGTGAGCAATGCGGCATCAGCCGCAGAAGAGTTTGGAGTTTTAGTATTAGTTGCCACGTCGCCCTACTTTCAAAACTAAGCAATCATTCGTCCTAGATCCCCTAACAACATATTGCTGTCAGAGTTGCACGATTTTGCCAGTGATTGTTGTTCTCATCACTCGCCCTACTTTTTAAGAATTCAACTTTGATCTATTTAATCAGATTACAGTCGAAATTCTGTAATGTGCCTAGCATCACAGAGTGATGCGCAGCGATTTTTAAATCGGGGGCTATTGTAATGGCTTTGTGGCGTGTCGTGATGGGTATTTACTCTATTTTTGATCACTTATTTCACAAAATTTTACATGGTTAGCGTTCAGCGCTTGTTATGTTTCTCGAATGGAAAATCTATTTGAAACAAGGAATTAGAATCAATTTAGTGCAGCTAGAGCCATAAAACCTAGGAAAACAGGCACTGCTCCAAGCCTTCAAGAAATATCTGTTTTGGCAATGCTTGTCCAATAAACACGATTTTGCTTCCCTTTTTTTCTTCCGTACTCCATTTTGCACCCAGATCGCTACCCATAGTTTGGTGCACACCTTGGAAAATGACTTTACGCTCTGACCCTTGTAGCCAGAGTATTCCTTTGTAGCGCAGCATGCGAGGGCCGTAAACTTTGACCATGCTGCCTACGAATTCTTCTAGTCGCGCTGGATCAAAAGGTCGGTCGCTACGAAAGACAAAGGCTGCAATTTCATCAGTGTGCGTATGGCCAGCGTGATCATGATGATGGTGGTGTGCTGCATCAGCATGAGAATGAGCATGATCGTGATCGCAGTGATCATCGCAATCATGGTTATGTTCATCAGCTTTTAAAAAATCAGGATCAATTTCTAATTTTTCATTCAGATTAAAACCTCGAATATCAAAAATTTCTGCAATAGGTGAGGTGCCAAAATGACTTTTTCCTATAGGTGCGCGCGGATTAATTCGCTTGAGTCGTGTTTCTAATGCAGCTAACTGCTCCTCTGCGACTAGATCAGTTTTGGAGAGCAGCATACGATCGGCAAAACCAATTTGCCGTTGTGCTTCTTGATATTGATCCAACTGTTGCATGGCATGACTAGCATCGACGATGGTGATCACACCATCCAGTAAATAATGCGTACCGATTTCTTCATCCATAAAAAATGTCTGCGCAACTGGACCAGGATTGGCTAATCCTGTCGTTTCAATCACAACGCGATTAAAAGATAATTCGCCAGCTAAACGTTTACGTGCAAGTTCACTCAGTGCAGAAATTAAATCACCTCTCACTGTGCAGCAGATACATCCATTATTCATTTCTATGATTTGTTCTCGACTGTCCTGCACAAGAATTTCATTATCAATATTTTCCTCACCAAATTCATTTTCAATCACTGCAATTTTCTGGCCATGCTCTTCATGCAGTATGCGATTGAGTAAAGTTGTTTTTCCAGCGCCGAGAAAGCCAGTAAGAATAGTAGTAGGAATGAGTGACATAAAGACTTAATGTAAAAATAGTTATAGTGAAAAGAGCTCAATCGAATCGCAATGATATTTGCGAGGAATATAGCTCACAGTGTGCAGATGTCTTAGTTAGGGCTGTTCTGTTTTTTCGCTCTAGGATGTGCCGCATCATACACTTGTGCTAAGCGTTGAAAATCCAAGGAAGTGTATACCTGCGTAGAGGCGATTGATGCATGGCCTAACATTTCTTGTACAGCGCGCAAATCACCTGAAGATTGTAAAACATGTGAAGCAAATGAATGCCGCAATACATGTGGGTGAACCTTGCTCGGTATACCTATTGCGCTTGCATGTTTTTTTAAGCGTTCTTGCACTATGCGTGGCGTCATACGTTTGCCACGGTTAGTTAAAAAAAGTGCGGCGGTTTCTGCTTGGGGGAGTTGCGTAATCAAGTTGCTTCTCACGGCTATCCAATTACTTAATGCAGTAACTGCTGCTGCGCCCATAGGTACACTACGCCGTTTATTGCCTTTGCCAGTGACGGTTACTTCTGCTGCGGTTAAATCTATCCAAGCAATAGATAAATGCTCGGCATTTTTTATATAAGCGATATCTAGACTGGTTAATTCAGAAACCCGTAAACCACTAGAGTAAAGTAATTCAAACATGGCAGCATTGCAGATGACATCAGGTGTATTCTCTTCTGAAGTAGAAAGCGTATGCTTTACTAAGTGCATTGCATCATCCACGCTTAATGCTTTTGGAAGTGCTTTGCCTCGTTTAGGTGCTTTAACGCCTGTGACAGGATTCGATTGCATAGTTTGATGCTGAGCTAGCCAAGAAAAAAATCCTCGCCATGCAGATAATTTTCTAGCGATGGTGGCAGGCGAAAGTCCCTGCGCATGTAATTTACTGGTGTAGCGACGTATATCGAAATGAGACAGCTGGGCAAGTGGTTCTTGATCGGCAGCTAATGCGATTAATTGCAAAAGATCGCGTTGGTAATTGCTAATCGTGTGAGCAGAGTATTGCCTTTGTATCTGCAAATAGTGCAGATAATCTTGGATGACAGTCTGATTAGCAGTCATGCTCACAGGCGCGAGTTATTTCACCATATTTTGCAAAGCAGCACTGGCAGTGTGAGCGATGCGGGTTAAAAAATCAGTGGCAAGATCAGCAGAAAAACGCTGAGGGTCAGTGGATCCCAACACTAATAAGCCAAAACTTTTTTTGGTATCGCCATGCTGCAAGCTCAGCAAAGCAGCCGACTCCATAGCGGCTGCATTATCTAACCATACAACACCTGGCTGACCTGACGCTGGTCCACAATAAGGCTGATGCAATTGATTAGCAAATTCACGCGTTTCTTCGCTCACATTTTGTGCAAACCATGCATTTGTATGTTCATCCGCGACATTCCATAAACGCAGACTCACACTTTGTATAACGAAACCATCGCGCATAGCGTCTATTAAGGTGTCCGGTGATTTATCGTTAGCTTGGGAGAGTAGTAGCGTATCAACCCACACATGAAACTTAGCCATGATGGCATCATTTTCTTTAGCGATGCGATTGAGATGGGAAAGTTTGAGTTCTAAGGCTTTGAGCTTTTCACGCAGAATTTCAGCTTGCCTCTCTTGCAGAGAGACGGTGCGACCACCCAGTTGTGTAGTCAGTCTTATTCCAGTGAGTAGCTCAGGATGGTCATCAAAAAAACGAGGATTGTCTTTCAGATAAAGAGCAACTGAGCGAGCGTCTAGCGTTGCGGTCATAGATAGTTCATTCTGATGTTGATAATCAAATAGGTGCACAAGAGGCACTGCTATTTACTGAGGTCCAAGCACTCTTAAACTGCATGCATTCTACCTCTACCTGCAAGGAATAGAGTACAAGAAATATTGACTTCTAAACAAGCCGGGGATTTGCCTTCGTCTTAAGCAACCATACCAGACAAAAAAAGGGCACCCTAGGGTGCCAATGAATTACAGAGGAGATTAAAACGGTTACAGCGAATGAATCTGGAAGCTAAACAAAATCAAGGGAAGCTTCCTATCCCTTAATACAAAAGATCAGAAAATAACGCGTACACCCAGATTAATGGCATTGTCGCCTGTGCCTGTTTCGGAGTTATTACCTACAGTGTAAGAAGCGCGATTTTTATTGCTGATACGTGCATAAGCTGCATACAGATTAGTTTGCTTAGATAAAGCATAGGTATAGCCTAGGCCGACCTGATTAGCATCATTATTCGCAACACGATCATCCTTGTTGATATAAGAAATGAGGAAGGCATGTTTTTCGAAAGGTATGCGTGCACCTATTAAAAAGTCGCGTGTTTTACTAGAAGCTATCGGTGCAGGTACTAAGCCATAGGGATTATCAGTGTTGGGGAATGCAGAGCTAGCTAAACCACGATTTTCGCTGATAGCAGCAAAAATCTTTGCTACTTCTAAATCCCAAGTGGCGCCTAACAAAGTATTTTTTGCTGTATCGCTACCAGTCGCATTACGTGCATTGTGATGCGCTAATTTGATGCTAATTGCATCAGCGGTATAGCCTAAAGAAGCACCGATTTGACGACTTTTATTACTGCTGCCCTGTACTTCACCAAAGCCATAAGCCAGTTCACCGGTAAAACCATCAATGTTTGGTGTGGCGTATTTGATGGAGTTATTCATACGGTTGCCATTGCCTGCATTCGGGAACAGATTGAGTGCACTACCTGCCATACCAGAAGCAAAAGGATCTGCCGCATTCATAGCCAAAAAGTATGGGGTGTACTGACGACCTAAGGTCAGTGTGCCGACATCGCCTTGCAGTCCTACAAATGTTTGTCTACCGAACGGGGTATTAGCCTGATTGAAACCACCTTGATCTGCTCTGACACTGGTCTCCAACACAAACAGTGCTTTGTTTCCATTACCTAAATCTTCTGTGCCTTTAAAGCCTATGCGAGTACCTGATTGCGCGCCGCTAGTGATTTTGCTGACTGAACCCGCAGCACCGCCGCGTTCATTGACATAGCCCATATCGATTATTCCGTAGATATTGACTGCAGATTGAGCTTGAGCCCATCCACACAGGGTGCTGGCAACAGCAAGTGCAGCGATTGATTTTTTCATTTTTCCATCCTCAGAAATTAACGTTTGTTGAAAATCCGCATAAGTCGGATGGCTGAACATTAATTTCTTAAATGGAAACTGTTTTAAAGCGTAGCGATCAATTCACGATGAACTTGGACGAAACAATGGGCTTAGCAAGGCGCTGTTGTTTTATTCCTACTAAGCGGATTGACGCGATAGCGCGCTAAAGCGCACAGTTGAGCTTCTCTATTTGATAACTTTTTGTGGCGTAGTGAAGTCTTGCCAAGTACTTTGTCTGACTAAAAAAACTAAAAGTGGCCAGAGCATCATTACCTCATCAAAAAGTCGCAGCTAGGTGACTTTTCGCTTACTGCCTCTCGACAACATTAATTGGGATTGCATTAAAAACATGGCAAATCGTGATGAATTACTCATTATTCGTGCAGCAAGAGCAGGGCAAGCAGTGGCACAACTTGCATTAGGTAAAAGATATTTATTTGGCGGTGGTGGTTTACCGAAAAGTCTATCAACCGCATTGCATTGGTTGGAACGAGCAGCAGAACAAAATCAGCGCGATGCATGGATTTTGATAGGTACCTATATTCCTTATGATGTGTCGTCTCAAGTTGGTGAGCCTTTAAGGGCTGCAATTTGGTATGAGCGTGCATTTGAAGAAGGGCAGCCTGGTGCAGGCTTGGTGTTAGCAATGCTCGTATTTGCAAACTGGACGCGTGCGCATCAGGCCTTGCAACAAAAAGCATTGCAAGCATTGCATTTCGCAGCTGAATCAGGTTTACCACAAGGCCAGTGGTTATTAGCGCAACAAAAAGGAGCAAAAGAATTTGCTGCGCGTTCACCAATCGGACTAAGCAAAGAAGTAATGGACAGACGCGCCACAGCGTTGGAATGGGCTGCACGCGCAGCCAAAGGTGGAATTATTGATGCGCAACGTTTAATGGCAGATTCAGCTTGGCGTGAATTTGATTACGTAAAATATTTGTTTTGGGCTTTGCCTATTGCACATGATGGTGAACGCCGTACTGTGACATCTGTTGCTAAACGTAAGGCCTATACAGAACAAGATTTACAAATCTTTTCGCGATGCGCAACAGCCTTGTTGATGACCATGGATACCAATACAAATTTAATTGATCGCTATTTAAAAATATTAGCGGACTCAGGTGAAAGTAAGGCGCAGTTTTCTCTTGGGCTATGGATGGCAAGAATGGATCATACTGGCGCAAAAATTAATGCTATTCCTGGTGTGGCGCATTATAAAAAAGCGATACGTTGGTTATCCCAAGCAGCCGAACAAGGATTGTCAGCAGCATGGTATGTCATGTCGCGTATTTATCTTAAGCCTGAATTTTCCAGACGCTGCTTAGCAGAAGCAAGAAGACATTTAGAAATGGCTGCAAAAACAGGACATATGCGTGCCCAACTTGAATTGGGATTAGCCGCATGGCGAGGTCGTAGAAATGATCCACGTTCAGATATACGCGCTTTATATTGGCTACAGCAGGCGAGAGATCAGGGCAGTACAGAAGCAATTAAGTTGATAAAAAAAATTACACAACCAGTTCGCTTATCAGAGTGGGCTAGGATTGCGAGAGAAAAATTTAATCGCGAGATGAGTGCGCAATATCCATTTTTAGTAGTGCGGATTGAATTAGGTTACTGGTTTGGATTGACTCGTGCAGAAGCTTTGCTATTACAAATTGAATCAGCAGATCATGGACACTGTCTAGAGGTCGATATACGTGAAGAGCATCCTAGAAGTCGACGTCGATTAATTGAAATTAAAACAGGTGAGCAACGACAGGTTCTTGATAAATTTGAGCAACTAAGAGAAAAATTTAGCGAGCATACAACCACAGCAGAAGGAAATTATCGACAACGTTTATATCGCTTCCGAAATTTAATGAGTACACGTAAGCGCTTTAGTCCAAACAATACAATCTGTACCTAAGCTTCTTAAGTATCGTAGGCTTATTAAGCGTTAAGTCGCGAATGGTTGCATCAGATATCGATGCTGCCTTCAAACACATTCATAGCAGGGCCAGTCATCAACACAGATTGTTGTGCGCCACCCCATGCAATTGACAGTGTTCCACCTTTAGTGCTGACCTTCACAGGTGAATCCAACAGATCCATTTGTATGCCACTCACTGCTGCTGCGCAGGCACCAGTGCCACACGATAAAGTCTCACCAGCACCACGTTCATAAACTCTTAGCTGTATGTGATGTCTGTCGATGATTTGCATAAAGCCTGCATTCACTCTCTTAGGAAATCGAACATGATTTTCTATGAGAGGACCATTGTGCGCGACATCAGCAGTCTCTACATCAGACACGATTTGAACAGCATGGGGATTGCCCATAGAAACCACACATATTGCAATGCTAGTAGCACCTATCTGCAAAGGCCATACTGAAGCAGCATGCTGTTGCGTGCTTTGTAAGCCTTGTGCATCGAATGGAATCAAGTCTGGAGAAAAAATAGGAGCACCCATATCGACAGTGATGCGACCATCTTCTTCGAGTTTTGGTGTGATAGTGCCAGCCATCGTTTCAACTTTGATTTCACGCTGATCTGTCAAACCTTTATCAACTACAAATTTTACAAAGGCACGTGCACCATTTCCACACTGCTCAACTTCGCTGCCATCCGAATTAAAAATACGATAGCGAAAATCAACGCCTTTAGTGTGTGATTTTTCAACTAATAGAATTTGATCAGCACCAACCCCAAAACGACGATTAGCAAGTTGTTGGCATAAGTCGCTAGTGAGATTAACTGATTGATTGATTGCATCAATCACAATGAAATCATTGCCTGCGCCATGCATTTTTGTAAATTTAAGTGTCATGTAAGGATTATAGATCGCTAGCAGTCAGAGTGTTAATTACCTGAATCGGTTGTGTAAAAATTTCTTTCACCATCAGGTCGTGTTTTAAAGCGTTTATGAGACCAAAAATATTCTGCAGGTGATTCCAGTACCCGTTCTTCAATGAAGGCATTCATGCGAAGTGTAGCTGCATTAATATCTGGACCAGGATAGTTTTCCCAAGACGGATAAAAAATAACTTGCCAGCCCTGATAGTTAGGTAAAAATCGTGTGACAACAGGAATGATTTGTCCATCCGTTGCAGCAACCAAGCGTGCCGGAGAAGTTAAGGTCGCTGCTGGAATACCAAAGAAGGGGGTAAATATGGAGTCACGCACACCAAAATCCATGTCAGGTAACATCAAAAAAGCCCGACCATTTTTCATAGCGCGAATAATTGGTTTAACGCCTGCTTCACGTGAGAGTAAATTATTTTCATCCGGTGTAAAACGTAAGCGTCCTTTACGCAAAGCCGCATCAAAAATTTTATTTCGCTGTGCAGTATAGATAGAGCAAGCAGGTGCTTGCATCGTAATAGCGACGCCGGCTACTTCTAAACAAACAAAATGGGGACAAAGAAAAATCGTGGGTCGATTCATCATGTCTTGAATCGGAACTGGTGACACGACTTGAATTAAACGTGTAAGTATTGCAGGTGAAGCCCACCATAAAATACTGCGCTCTAACACACTACGTGCAAAATATTGAAAATGGCTACGCGCTAAGTACAGTCTTTCAGCACGTGATAAGTGTGGCATGCATAGCTGCAAATTAGTCAGTGTGATGTGCCGTCGCTTACGCATGAACACAAACAATAAGCTGCCTACACCTTCACCTATGCGTCCAAGTATGGGTAAAGGTAGCCAATGCAAACACCACATCAATGCTAATAACAATCTCACTGCGCGACTTTCTCAACTAACTGCGGATCATCATTGTCTGGAGAACCTTTATAGCGGTTGTAACCCCAAAAATACTGAGCAGGGCAACGTGCAATCAGTTTTTCCATAGCGTTATTGATGAGCGTTGCTTGTGCAAGCGCATCCTCAGGAAGCTCTGCATCAAATAATGCAAAGTGCACTGCATAGCCTTGTCCTTGTGGTAATCGCTTGGCATAAGAAAGAATCAGATGCGCGCCACTCATGCTGGCTAATTTGCCAGGCAACGTCATGGTGTAGGCTGATTTACCAAAAAATTTTGCCCATACGCCCTCGCCTGCTTGTGGTACTTGATCCGGTAGCAAACCAATGGCGCCACCTTTACGCAATGTTTTTAATAAAACGCGAACACC
The DNA here is from genome assembly GCA_945883145.1 of Bordetella parapertussis. Taxonomy (GTDB): domain Bacteria; phylum Pseudomonadota; class Gammaproteobacteria; order Burkholderiales; family Burkholderiaceae_D; genus Pernthalerella. The sequence continues at coordinate 46,888 of CAMCXB010000004.1, forward strand.
AGCAAGATTAGCGGGAGCGAGATGGAGTTGTTCGCGTTCGCGTGCAGTCTCCATCAGAGGTTTAAGCGCATTCTTTTTTGGTGGACGATACAAGGCTGTTAGTGGAACACGACTAGCGATCGCTTGCGCAATGATTTCAAAACAACCTAAGTGTGGGGTGAGAAAAATCACGCCTTTGCCATCATTTAATGCGCGCTGTGCGATATCCCAATCATGGATGACGGCCGTTTTTAAAACTCTTTGCGCAGGCGCACACCAGATAAAAGGCAGTTCAAAAATATTTTTCCCCGCTTCTGCCACTGCTTCTGGCAGATAGTCGAGGTAGCCTGCGCGCGTCATATTTTCGCGCATGCGTCGGCGATGTCCAGGTGATAAAAGATAGACGAACCAACCAGCCAAGGCACCTGCAGCATGCAGGAAAGACAAGGGGAAGATGGAGAGAAACTGAAAAAAACGCAGCAGCATACGAAAAGTCGTAAGGAGGTTTTGCTGAATTGAAGCAAGAAGCGTAAAATACCACGAAGTGTTACCCGCCGAGTTAACAGACAACTTGCGAGGCGGTTTATAAATTTCGCTAAAGCGTCGCAGGCTCATTAGGTTGACCTCGACACTATGTCAATCATTAACTAGGAGCTTGCATGTCAACAGAATATTTCTTTACCTCTGAGTCCGTATCTGAAGGTCATCCGGACAAAGTAGCCGACCAAATTTCCGATGCTATTCTTGATGCGATTCTCGAACAGGATCCGCGTTCACGCGTAGCAGCTGAAACCCTTTGCAACACTGGTTTAGTGGTGTTAGCGGGTGAAATCACCACCACTGCCAACGTTGATTACATCAAAGTTGCACGTGACACGATTAAGCGCATAGGCTATGACAATACCGATTACGGTATTGATTACAAAGGTTGTGCTGTCATGGTTTGCTATGACAAGCAGTCACCAGATATTGCCCAAGGCGTGGACGAAGGCAAAGGTTTAGATCTCGATCAGGGTGCTGGCGATCAGGGTCTGATGTTTGGCTATGCTTGCGATGAAACGCCAGAGCTGATGCCTGCAGCGATTTACTACTCACATCGTATCGTTGAACGTCAAGCGCAAATGCGTAAAGATGGACGTCTGCCTTGGTTGCGTCCCGATGCAAAATCACAAGTCACACTCAAGTACGTTGATGGTAAACCAGTTTCTATAGACACCATCGTTTTGTCTACTCAGCACGCGCCTGAAATGGAGCATAAGCAAATTGAAGAAGCGGCGATTGAGTCCATCATCAAGCCTGTCGTGCCTAAAGAATGGTTGAAGGACACCCGTTATTTAATTAATCCAACCGGACGATTTGTAATCGGTGGTCCACAAGGTGATTGCGGTCTAACCGGTCGTAAAATTATCGTTGATACCTACGGCGGTGCAGCGCCCCATGGTGGTGGTGCTTTTTCAGGCAAGGATCCTACTAAGGTAGATCGTTCAGCAGCCTATGCTGGCCGTTATGTTGCAAAGAACATTGTTGCAGCAGGTCTTGCTTCACGTTGCCAGATTCAGATTTCTTATGCGATTGGTATTGCTAAGCCTACTTCTGTGATGGTCACCACCTTCGGCACAGGCAAAATCAGTGACGAAAAAATTGCAGCCTTAGTGAGTGAGCATTTTGATTTGCGCCCTAAAGGCATCGTGCAAATGCTCGATTTATTGCGTCCTATTTATCAAAAAACAGCAGCCTATGGCCACTTCGGTCGTGAAGAGCCAGAGTTTACTTGGGAGCGCACAGATAAAGCGGCGGCATTAAAAGCGGCTGCTGGTATTTAAACCGATCTCATCTATAAAGCGGACTAGCTTGCAGTGTTATGCAGCTAGTCTTCTTTTATCAACGATAATAATTTGCTAATAAATCAAAATTTTTTTGTTAAATTTCAAATTTAAGAAGCTGTCAAGCAGAAAAGTTCTAAATTAGATTAAAATGCTGTCCTGCCAAGGAGCGTTGCGACAGAGGTTCACTCTGCCAGGCTTGGCTGGTCATTTTGCAACTGCGCTCACGTTACTTTCTTTCACAGAAAAGGAGGGCGTGATGAGCGCCGTATTAAAACCCGTTAATTCTTCATTCACTGACTACGTCATTGCTGACATTAGCTTAGCTGATTGGGGCAATAAAGAAATCCGCATTGCAGAAACCGAAATGCCAGGTCTGATGGCAATTCGCGAAGAGTTCGCAAAAGCGCAACCTTTAAAAGGCGCGCGTATTACTGGATCGTTGCATATGACGATACAAACCGCAGTGTTAATCCAAACTCTGGAAGCACTAGGTGCAGAAATACGTTGGGCATCCTGTAATATCTATTCAACCCAAGACCACGCAGCAGCTGCGATTGCAGCAGCGGGTACACCTGTGTTTGCAGTTAAGGGTGAAAACTTGGATGAATACTGGGAATACACCCATCGCATTTTTGAATGGGCAGATGGCGGTTATACCAACATGATCTTGGATGATGGCGGCGATGCCACTATGTTGCTGCACTTAGGTACTCGTGCAGAAAAAGATTTAAGTGTCTTGAACAATCCAGATTCAGAAGAAGCAATTTGCCTCTTCAACTCTATCAAAGCAAAACTGAAAACCGATCCAACTTGGTATTCAACTCGTTTAGCGCATGTTAAAGGCGTAACGGAAGAAACTACGACTGGTGTGCATCGTTTATATCAAATGCACAAAGAAGGTAAGTTGGCTTTCCCAGCAATTAACGTCAATGACTCCGTCACCAAAGCTAAGTTCGATAACTTATATGGCTGCCGTGAATCCTTGGTCGATGGCATCAAACGTGCGACTGACGTCATGATCGCAGGTAAAGTAGCTGTTGTTGCAGGCTATGGCGATGTGGGCAAAGGTTCAGCCCAAGCATTGCGTGCATTGTCTGCGCAAGTATGGGTGACAGAGATTGATCCTATCTGTGCATTGCAAGCTGCAATGGAAGGCTATCGTATTGTAACTATGGACTATGCAGCAGAACATGCAGACATCTTCGTTACTGCGACAGGTAACTATCATGTGATCACCCATGAGCACATGAAAAAAATGAAAGACCAAGCGATTGTTTGTAACATTGGTCACTTCGATAATGAAATCGAAGTTGCCGCACTTAAGCAATACACATGGGAAAACATTAAGCCACAAGTGGATCACATTGTGTTCCCAGATGGTAAGCGCATCATCTTGTTGGCAGAAGGTCGTCTCGTAAACTTAGGTTGCGGTACCGGTCATCCTTCTTACGTCATGAGCTCATCCTTTGCAAATCAAACGATTGCGCAAATCGAGTTATATAACCGTACGAAAGACTATCCTATCGGCGTATATACATTGCCTAAGCATTTAGATGAGAAGGTTGCGCGTTTGCAGTTGCAAAAACTCAATGCACAATTAACTGAGTTGACTGAAGAGCAAGCTGCTTATATCGGTGTCAAGCAAGAAGGTCCATACAAGCCTGAGCTATATCGCTATTAATTTGCTTATTGTGTTTGTAGAGTGAATGGATTTCGGTGTATGCCGGAATCCATTTTCCTTTTTCACTTTTCGGATCGATGATGCGCTTGCTACTGATCTGGTTGATTAACACCATCGCTTTATTTGTTTTGCCCTTGATCTTAAAATCAGTGCAAATCGATAGCTTTACTACAGCATTGGTTGCAGCATTAGTACTTGGGTTAATCAATACGCTGATTCGACCGATACTGATTCTTTTAACTTTCCCTGTCACAGTTCTCACACTAGGTTTATTTATTCTAGTGGTTAATGGCCTAATGTTTTGGGCTGCCTCTGATCTTGTGCAAGGATTTCAGGTGGCTGGCTTTTCTTCGGCAGTATTGGGTGCACTGCTTTACAGTGTGATTTCATGGCTGTTGTCAGCAATTTTCATAAGAAAATAAATGCAAGAACAATTATTTAGTGTTGAATTTTTCCCGCCTAAAACAACTGAAGGTGCTGACAAACTACGTATCGTCAGAGAGAAACTAGCAGCGTTACATCCTGCTTATTTCTCTGTCACTTTTGGTGCGGGTGGCTCTACGCAATCAGGTACACGTGACACCGTATTGGAAATTCGCGCTGAGGGTATGCAAGCTGCACCGCATTTGTCTTGCATCGGGCGGACACGTGAAGAGTTACGCGACTTAATCATAGAATATAAATCACATGGCATTAAACAATTAGTCGCCTTACGTGGTGATTTGCCTAGTGGTTATGGCGCAGGTGGATTTTCTTCGGGTCAGTTTAGTTATGCCAATGAGCTAATAGAATTCATTCGCGCTGAAACCGGTGATTGGTTTCACATAGAAGCGGCGGCTTATCCAGAAATGCATCCACAAGCAAAATCGCCGCAAGATGATTTGAAGAATTTTGTACGCAAAATAAAGGCAGGTGCGAATTCTGCTATCACACAGTATTTTTATAATGCCGATGCTTATTTTCGTTTTGTTGATGAGACACGCAAGCAAGGAGTGGATGTACCTATCGTAGCCGGCATTATGCCGATTACGAATTACACACAGCTAATGAGGTTTTCTGAAATGTGTGGAGCAGAGATACCGCGTTGGGTTAAATTAAAACTCGCTAGCTTTGGTGATGATACAGAATCAATACGCGCCTTTGGTTTAGATGTGGTTGCAGCCTTGTGTGATCAGTTACTCAAAGGTGGTGCACCAGGCTTGCATTTCTATTCTTTGAATCAAGCTGCACCTACGATGGCAATTTTGCAGCGTTTAGGTCTTGCACAATCAAATTAATTTTTCTTCTGTGAGTATCCAGTCGAGCGCAATATCGTGAGTTGATGCTGCAAAATCTACACAGGTAAATGAATAGGCAATACCAACCGCAAGCATTTGCTTAGCTTGCGCTAAGGTGCGATCAAAATAACCGCCGCCATAGCCTAAGCGATAGCGCGATTCTGTAAAGCCTACACACGGAGCTAGAATTAATTCAGGTTGAACAAATGTTTCACGCGCAGCAGGTGCTGGTGTGCCACTGGCATCTTTTATGAGCATATCGCCAGGCTGCCAAGGCGCATAGAGCAGAGCTTGATTTTTTTCTAACACCACTGGTAGTGCGAGGCGCATGTCAAGCTTGCATAAGGCTTCGTACAATGGCCTGAGATCAGGCTCGCCTGACAGAGGCAAATAAACGCCGAGTACCTGTATTTTTTGTGTTGACAAAAATACTTCTAATGCAGCCATGATGCAACGATCAGACTGGATTTTATCTTCGGTAGATAAAGCTTTACGTGCCGCGATCAGCGATTGACGTAATGCGGATTTGTCGAGGTCAGCTTGCATAACTTAATAATGGTTAATTCAACCTAATTAATTAGGTATGACATGCTATTCTAAACACTCTACGAATATTCTGATATTTCAAATAGCGCCAATGAAAAAATTTGTTTGTTTGCTAGTCCTTGCGCTTGAACTAATAAGTGGTATGGCCTTATTTTCTGGGTCAGCCTATGCCGCGCGCAATGAACTGACGCTAACACCAGCCGATGCAGATTTTTTAATGCTACGCGATGCCTCTTTGCGCGGTGAAATTGCACAAGCAGGCAGAATAGCAGATAGGCTTAGTAATTATCCTATTACTTCCTATGTTGAATACTACCGACTGTATCCACGATTAATTTCAGCACCAGAAGGTGAGATACGCGCCTTCATGGATAAATACGCAGGCACTGCCATAGCTGATAGGTTGCGTAATGATTGGCTACTGCTATTAGGGCATGCGCGTATTTGGCGCACCTTTGATGAGCAATATCCACTGTTTACTCTGAATGACGACACGCAAGTAAAATGCTATGCCTTGCTGTCGCGAGTAAATAAACATGAGAACGTAGCCAAACAAGCACGCGACTTATTATTACAGCCAAATCAATATGGCGTGGCTTGTGCAGATTTGATTATCAATCTCTATAAAGAAAAATACTTCAAAGCAGATGATGTCTGGCATCAGATAAGGCTAGCAGCTGAATATGGCCAAATCAGTTTGGCACGTCGCTTAGCGGGCGTTACCGATGCAACTGAAAAACAATTGGCGATGGCGATTGATAAGCCTGATCCAGTACTTGATCGCGGTATTGTTGCGCCACGCGCTTCACATGAATTATTTATTATTGCTTTAGGACGGGTAGCGCGGAATGATCCAGCGAAATCTGTAAAAGCTTTAAATAAAGTGCTAAATAAATTAAGTGAAGAAGAACAGTCGCTCGCTTGGGCACAAATTGCATTACAAGCTTCACTACAACTCTCTCGCGATGCAGCTAGTTATTGGCGCAGAACTTGGGGAGTGCAATTATCGCAAGATGCTTATCAGTGGCGTGCACGTGCGGCATTGCGTGCAGGTGACTGGAGTATGGTGAGTAAAGCCATTAGTAGCATGCCACCTGAATTGCAAAAAGATTCCACTTGGGTGTATTGGCACGGGCGAGCTGATAAAGCACAGGGACGCAATGAAGAAGCGCAAAAACATTTTCAAAGCATAGCGACCCTTTCCAATTTTTATGGCTTACTCGCAAATGAAGAATTGGGACAAAAAGCTATGGTGTCGGAAAAGCCAATTGCACCTAAACCGGAAGAATTAGCAGAGGCTTCAAACAACAAAGGCTTTCAACATGCATTTCGCTTTTTTGATTTAGGTTTGCGATTTGAAGGTAATCGCGAATGGAACTGGCAATTGCGTCGCATGAATGAACGGCAGTTGTTAGCTGCTGCAGAATTTGCGCGTCAAAGTGATGTACTAGATAGAATGGTGACAACCGCAGATCGCGCTAGAGTGGAGTTAGATTTTACGCATCGCTTTCCTACGCCCCATGATGACATCATGCATACCGCAATCCAACCTATGGGTTTAGATAAAGCATGGGTCTATGGTTTGATACGTCAAGAATCACGCTTTATTAAATCTGCTCGTTCTCACGTGGGTGCTTCTGGTTTAATGCAAATCATGCCAGCGACTGCAAAATATGTGGCGCGTAAAATTGGTATGACGAGTTTTACTTTAAATAATATAAATGACACGCATACTAATATTACCTTAGGTACACAGTATCTCAATATGGTGTTAACGAATTTAGGTGGCTCACAAACACTAGCAACGGCAGCTTACAATGCTGGACCAGGACGTCCTAGGTTGTGGCGTGCTTCATTGGAGAGGCAAATAGAAGGCGCTATATTTGCTGAAACTATCCCTTTTTCAGAAACACGTACTTATGTGAAAAATGTATTAGCCAATGCAACTTGGTATGCTGCTTTATTTGAAAATAAACCACAATCACTTAAAGCACGATTAGGTTATGTGATGCCGGGTGATGCAAATTTGCCTGAATTAGGTGATCTTCCTTAACTGAATTAACTTTGTAGACTGACTATGCGACATGAATCTATTTTGCTGTTAGGTGGTAGCGGTTTTATTGGCAGCCATATCGCAGCGCAACTAACAGCAACAGGACGACATGTTATCGTACCGACTCGACGCTATGATAGAGCGCGTCATTTGCTAGTTTTACCTACAGTGCATATCGTAGAAGCAGACATCATGGATGACGCAACATTATCTTCCTTAGTGCAGCGTGCTGATGCCGTAATTAATTTAGTGGGTGTCTTACATTCACAGCAGAGTCGAGCAGGAAGTAAATGGGGAAGAGATTTTGAACGCGCACATGTAGAGTTAACGCGTAAATTAGTGCGTTCATGTCGTATACAGAATGTAAGACGATGTGTGCATATGAGTGCACTCGGCGTAGAATTAAATGCACCTTCTATGTATTTGCGATCTAAAGCTGCTGCAGAAAAAATCATATTAGAAGCACCGTTCTTAGATGTCACCATCATGCGTCCATCAGTCGTCTTTGGTGAAGAAGATAAATTTTTAAACTTATTCGCGAAGTTACAAAAATTTATGCCTGTCCTAGTGCTAGGCGGAGCAGAGGCGAAATTTCAACCAGTGTATGTAAAAGATGTAGCGCAAGCTTTTGTCTCGGTTTTAGATCATCAGCAAAGTTATGGAAAAACCTATGACCTAGTTGGGTCACGTGTGTATACCTTGAGAGACTTAATAAAACTTGCTGGTATGTATAGTGGACATGAACGGCCATTAATAGGCTTGCCGCATTTCTTAGCGAAACTGCAGGCATGGATGCTAGAGTTTATGCCTGGTGGACCACTCATGAGTCGTGATAATGTTGACTCTATGCGAGTCGATAATGTCGCAGGTCCTCGCAGTCAATTACCTCCCGATTGGAAAACTACGTCACTTGAAGCAGTGGCGCCGCATTATTTAGCGCGTGACTAAAAAAATGCCACAGCCATTTGCAATTTATACCGTAGGTGGCGCGGTGCGTGATGCTTTACTTGGACTGCCAGTTAAAGATCGCGATTATGTAGTGGTGGGTGCAGACCCAGAGCAACTGCAAGCCTTTGGCTATCAACCAGTCGGTAAAGATTTTCCCGTCTTTCTTCATCCCGATACACACGAAGAATATGCATTAGCACGTACTGAGCGAAAAACTGCGCCTGGGTATGCTGGCTTTGCTTTTCATGCTGCTGCAGATGTCACGCTAGAACAAGATTTAATGCGCCGAGATTTGACCATCAATGCCATTGCTATGGATGAGCAAGGCAATCTGATTGATCCCTATGGCGGCCAAGCAGACATACAAAATAAAGTCTTTCGTCATGTATCAGCTGCTTATGCTGAAGATCCAGTTCGTATATTGCGATTAGCACGGTTTGCTGCACGCTTTCCAGATTTCAGCATTGCTGCTGAAACTATGCAACTTATGCAAACAATGGTGCAAGCAGGAGAAGTGGATGCATTGGTTCCTGAACGCGTATGGCAAGAATTATCACGCGGTTTGATGGAGAAAAAACCTTCGCGACAATTTCAGGTCTTGCATGAATGTGGTGCCTTACAAAAAATCCTACCTGAGTTAGCAGCGTTAGATACAGTGCAGCGCACTAATTCTTCGCAGTCTGAAAAAAATCGCTATTTGATCGCACTACAAGTAGTGGATCAGGCTGCTAAGCATAATGCAAGTCTTGCTATTCGTTGTGCGGTCTTGCTATGTGATGCGGCAATGCTAAATGAACAAAGTGATGTAGTCTCAACCTCAACTAAGCTGTCGTCATTGAATACAAGATTCGTTGAAGCAGCTTGTACTCGACTAAAAATTCAAAATGAAGTACGTGATGTGGCAATCATGTTTGCAAGAGAATCAAGTCATCTTCATCATGCAAATACATTTGCAGCAGAAATGCTCGTAAAATTATTTGAGCGTTGTGATGCATTTCGTAGGCCAGAACGTTTTGGAGAATTATTAATCGCAATGCAGTATCAAGGCGTTGTGCAAACATCAGCGCTAAGTTCAGGTGAACATAAGGCTGCATTTATTCGTTCAGCTCTTATGGCTGCGCAGTCTATACCAGCTGGAACTATTGCAGCAGCAGTGTCGGCTCGTGTTACTGGCAATGCTGCTGAGCAGATTGCTAAAGCTATACATAATGAGCGAATAGCAGCAATAGAACACGTTCTACAACAACACCAATCACACTAAAGCGAAAAAAAGGATCCGAGCAAACGATCGGATCCAGTGCACGCAATCATGCGTGTTATAAATCTTAATGTGAGCGATGCTTTTTCTTCATGCCTGCTTCGGTTTCCTCATGACTCAATTTGCCATCTTTATTTTTATCGAGTTTCTCAAAGTCACGCACTAGACGCGGCATGTCACCACTTTCTACTTCAGCTTTACTCAGATATCCGTCGCTATCTTTATCTGCCAACTTCCAACGTTCTTGCATAGTACCTTGATATTTTTCATGCATAGTTTTGTAGCGTGCTTGCATTTCATCTTTAGAAATAAAACCATCTTTATTCGTATCAATTTCTAAGAATAATTTATCGCATCCCTCTTTGTGTTCTGCTTGACTGATTTTTCCATCTTTATCTTTGTCAAACTGACTAAACATAGAATGCATGCCACCATCATACATATCACCACCGCGCTTGTTATGGTCTTCATGATGATTAGCATAAGCAAAGCCAGCAAAGACTAAGCCAGTGAGTAAGACTAATTGATGTATTTTCATAATGACCTTTGAATAAAATGTTTAATAACGCCAGAATATTATTTATTGAATATGGAATTGCACGGTGTTCGTATTACGCTTTGTTGCAAATGATGTTTCTATTGCGTCGTAACCCAATCAGAAAGCCAGTCACCTTATCGCCATCTTGCAAGTCCTTATGTGAGATAAAACAGGGTATAGCCATAAATAAAGCTAATTTATACAAAACCACCCAGTGGCAGCGCGACATAAAAGGGTACGAATCCTAAAAATCGTAAAATCAGGCTGGAAAACGGGCTGTCAGAATAAATGTTGATACAAGAAGAATTCCCGTCCATGGACTACAATTCTGCCTACCGATGCATGAATATTTTTTATTTGTCGGGATCGCATCCCTTGCCTATACTGCAATTAGCTAGCAACTTAATACGAGGACGGTCATGAACGCACCCATGGGGAAACAGCAAGATCAACTTGCAGATGCGATTTCTCTCGATGATAAATACACCTTAAATCAAGGTCGTGTGTTTTTGACCGGAACACAGGCATTAATCCGCTTGCCTATGCTGCAAAGACAGCGTGATATGGCTGTTGGCTTAAATACAGCAGGCTTTATCACTGGTTATCGTGGTTCACCTTTAGGTAGTGTGGATCAGACAGCGATGAAGGCAAAAAAATATCTCGATGCCCATCATGTGAAGTTTCTAGCTGGTGTGAATGAAGATTTAGCTGCCACCAGTGTATGGGGCACTCAGCAAGTTAATCTGTTTCCGGGCGCACAGTACGATGGTGTGTTTTCTATTTGGTACGGTAAAGGCCCTGGTGTAGATCGATCGGGTGATGTATTCAAACATGCGAATGGCGCAGGTACAGCACCCCATGGCGGTGTGTTGGTATTAGCGGGTGATGATCATGCAGCTAAATCCTCCACTAATGCACATCAAAGTGAACACATACTCAAAGCTTGTGGCATACCAGTTTTATATCCTTCTTCGGTACAAGAATATCTAGACTATGGATTGCATGGTTGGGCGATGAGTCGTTATACCGGCTTATGGGTAGCATTAAAATGTGTAACCGATATTGTGGAGTCAGGCGCTACCGTTGATATTGATCCTGGGCGTGTAAACATTATTTTGCCTGATGATTTTGCAATGCCAGCAGGTGGATTAAACATACGTTGGCCAGATGCTGTGTTGGATCAAGAAGAACGACTGGTTAATCACAAATGGTATGCAGCACTGGCTTATGTGCGCGCCAATAAAATTGATAAATTAATTTGGGATAGTCCGAAAGCACGTTTTGGCATACTTACTGCAGGTAAGTCTTATCTCGACACACGACAAGCTTTAGAAGATTTAGGCATAGATGAAACTGTAGCGCGTGACATAGGTCTACGCTTATATAAAGTCGGTATGACGTGGCCTTTAGAAGCAACAGGAGTGCGCGAGTTTGCGCAAGGCTTAGAAGAAGTATTAGTAGTAGAAGAAAAACGTCAGCTACTCGAATATCAATTAAAAGAAGAGTTATATAACTGGCGTGATGATGTACGTCCTCGTGTGGTTGGAAAATTTGATGATACGGGTGAATGGAGTAATAGTCGTCGTGAAGGTCATGGTGATTGGTTATTGCCTGCTACGTATGAACTGAATCCTACCCAAATAGCGCGCGCTATCGCTGCACGTATCGCAAAATATTATGTTGGTCATCCTATAGAAAAACGCGTCAATGAACGTATTGCATTTCTTGAGGCACGTGAATCTGTATTAAAAGTTTCGACTAAGCCTGATACACAAACCGACAGGATTCCTCATTTTTGTTCGGGCTGCCCACATAACACTTCCACCAAGGTTCCAGAAGGTAGTCGTGCTTTGGCAGGTATAGGGTGTCATTACATGGCCTTATGGATGGATAGATCGACTGCCACCTTTACCCATATGGGTGCAGAGGGAACCACATGGATAGGCCAAGCACCATTCACCTCTGAACAACATGTCTTTGCCAACATTGGTGATGGTACTTATTTTCACTCAGGTTTATTAGCGATTCGTGCTGCTGCATCAGCCAAGGTCAATATGACCTATAAAATTTTATTTAATGATGCAGTTGCTATGACAGGTGGGCAGCATCATGATGGTCCTTTAGATCCAGCCACCATCTCACGTCAAATTGCAGCAGAAGGTGTGCATCCGATTGTCGTGGTAACAGATGAGCCAGATAAATATCCGGTTGAGACTAACTGGGCATCGGGAGTCACGATACGCCATCGTAGTGAGCTCGATGCAGTACAACGTGAACTACGTGAAGTAAAAGGTGTGTCCGCTATGATTTACGATCAGACCTGTGCTTCTGAAAAAAGACGTCGTCGTAAACGCAATGCCTATCCTGATCCAGCAAAACGTACTGTAATTAATGAAGCGGTATGTGAAGGTTGTGGTGATTGTGGTGTGCAATCGAATTGTTTATCGATCGAGCCATTAGAAACAGATTTTGGACGTAAGCGTGAAATTAATCAGTCTAGCTGTAATAAAGATTTTTCTTGTGTCACAGGTTTTTGTCCTAGCTTCGTCACTGTAGAAGGTGGTCAGCTGCGTAAACCTAAGAAAGCTTCACTAGCAGATGTAACGGGTAAAAAAATATCAGCATTAGAACGTGCCGCAGTACTACCAACACCACAACTGCCATCTACAACCCAACCGTATGGCGTATTGGTAACTGGTATCGGTGGTACAGGCGTAGTCACCGTAGGTCAAATTCTAGCTATGGCGGCGCATGTAGAAGGCAAAGCTTGCACTGTATTAGACATGAGTGGATTAGCGCAAAAAGGTGGACCTGTGATGTCGCATGTGCGACTCGCTGATATGCCTGAGCAGATACATGCAACGCGAGTTGGTACGGGTGCAGCAGATCTCGTCATAGGTTGTGATGTGATCGTCGCAGCAAGTAAAGATGCGTTATCACGCATGGGAGATCATCGTACGCATGCCGCATTGAATTCCACATTAGCGCCAACTGCAGCTTTTGTGAAAAACCCAGATTGGAAATATCCTGATGCAGGCGCAGTAGAAAAAATTCGTGCAGCATGTGGTGCTGATGCTGTCGCCGCTATAGATGCAGGAAAAATTGCAACTGCACTCATGGGTGATGCCATTGCTACCAATATGTTTATGCTCGGTTATGCATGGCAAAAGGGATGGGTACCTTTATTAGAATCAGCGATTCTGCAATCGATCGCTTTAAATGGCGTATCTATAGAATTCAATCAACAATCATTTGCTTGGGGACGTTTAGCTGCCCATGATTTATCAGCAGTGGAAAAAGAATTAAGTGTAATCGCACCAGGGCAAGTGATTACATTTAAACGCACACCGAGCTTAGATGAAGTCGTAGCACAACGTAGTACATTTTTAAGTGCCTATCAAAATCAAGCTTATGCAAAAAGCTATGAAGAATTTGTTGCACTGGTGCGAGCGGCAGAAACAAGGCTGAATGAAGGTAATAGCAGTTTTAAATTAACCACTGCTGTCGCAAAATATTTATGTAAACTGATGGCTTATAAAGATGAATATGAAGTAGCGCGACTACATAGCAATGGTCAGTTTAAGGCGAAAATTGCCGCTATGTTTGAAGGCGACTATGCGATTAAATATCATTTGGCTCCGCCTTTACTTTCACAGCGTGACGCACAAGGACATTTAGTTAAGCGTGAATTCGGTTCATGGGTAGGAAAAGTGTTTCCTGTATTAGCTAGCCTACGATTTTTACGAGGCAGCTTTCTTGACCCGTTTGGCTATACAGAAGAACGCAAGACTGAACGCGCATTAATACAGCAATATAAAGAACAGCTATTGTCTTTGCTACCCACATTGAATGCGGAGAATTACGAACAACTAATTGCTATCGCAAATATTCCAGAAGACATACGTGGCTATGGTCATGTGAAAGAAAGATATCTGAGCGCAGCAAAACAAAAAGAAAGTGATTTATTAGCAAGTTTGTCGCTACAAAAATTTGCTAGCGATGATCAAGGTAAGCATGCTGCCTAAGTTAATGTTTTATTTTGTAGCCAAATAATCTGCATAACCGCGTGCGCGTAACTCGCACGCGGGACAACAACCGCAGCCATGTCCCCATGCATGTAAAACGCCTCGCTCACCGAGATAGCATGTGTGTGTCTCGGTGCGAATTAATTCGACTAATTCCTGTCCACCTAGTGTTGCCGCTAATTGCCAGCTCTGCGCTTTGTTGAGCCACATGAGTGGTGCTTGTATAGTGAGTTTGCTAGCCATACCTAAATTGATGGCTTGCTGTAAAGACTTTAAGGTTTCATCGCGACAATCGGGATAGCCTGAATAGTCTGTTTCACACATGCCGCCAACTAAATCACTGATGCCACGTCGATAAGCTAAAGCAGCTGCGCTCGTGAGAAATAATAAATTACGACCAGGGACAAATGTATTCGGTAAGCCATTCTCTTGCATAGTAATTGCAACATCGCTTGTGAGTGCGGTATCAGAGATGGCAGCAAGTAGTGAAAGATCTAATACATGATCTTCACCTAATTTGTTTTTCCAATCTGAGCGCATAGTACGTAGGCTATCTAATAACTGTGGACGCATGGTTAATTCGATTACATGGCGCTGTCCATAATCAAAACCTAAGGTTTCAACATGGTCATAACGGTTGAGTGCCCATGCAAGGCAGGTTGTAGAGTCTTGACCGCCTGAAAATAAAACGAGTGCTGAGTTTTTCATTTCTTTTCTATTTTTTCTAATGACTGCTCCACATAGTCGCCATTTTTTTCTGAAATCCGAATTTTCACAGGATACCAATCTAAAGAGGGGGCAAGCCAAATTTCTATGCTTTGTGCATCAGGATTTTCTGAGGCTAGACGATTAATGGGTATAGCATCGACTTCACCCAAACCTGTTTGTATGCGTTGTGTTTTTTTAACTTCAAATATCCAAGCATCACTATCATGTGATCCTACTACTAAAAATTTATGTTTGGAGCCTGCAGAAAATTTAGTAGGGGTTGTACGCGCTAAGCTTAGTAACTGCCATACAACACTTAATCTATCTTGCTCACTACCTTCTAAAGTTGACGGTGTTGCGTTACCTTGATAATGAATCTGACGATTTTTTCTATCTAAGCGAGTAGTAATTAACTCTTTACGAAAACGCTTAATAGAAAAAATTTCTGGTGCTAATCCAGTTGATTCAATCAAGCCTTCGCTTTTTTCAGCAATCAGGATGCCAGTGAGTGGAGTACGTGTTTCCGAATTGATAGAGTATTTTTCTACACTCTTATCCCATTCTATTAAGCCAGACCCTTCTATATTTAAGCCTTTGATATCAGCTCGAATAAAATAAAATAATTTTGCTGAAGGTGGATGATGAATTTTAGTTTTATTCTCTACTGCAAACGCCTGAAGAAAAAAGCACGATGCTAAAGCGAAAAAAAACACTAACTTTGCATAATATGAAAAACGGTGACAATAATTCATTCAACACTCATAAAATAAGAGAAAAATTCAACGTGTACTTATAAACTTTTGTTCAAGTTTATTGAGTACTAATTCTAAGAAACCGCTTTTCTTATCTGAATAAACAAGCTTCACGGGATACCATTCTTTTTCTGGTGCTAACCATAATTCAAATTGTAATTCCTGACTCTGTTCAACTGGCAGGATAGTTAAATGCCACGCTTCTACTGTTTCATTTGTAAGACGTACAGATTGTTTTCCATTGATGACGACACGCCAGACAGCTGCTGAACGTGTGCCAGCAATCAGCATACCGAAATTCAAACCAGGCGTGAATTTATCACTATCACCTCGCCCCATAGCCGCAATTTGCCAAATAACGCTAGCACGGTCTTGTTCGCCACCGGAAGTTGGATAGCTATTGGTGGAAGCAGAAAAGCTAATGGTTTTACGTTCACGATGAAAATGCGTATTGGTTTCTGATTTACCAAATCGTTTTTCTACATACAGCTCTGGTGTGATGCCAGACAGATCAACGCTACCAGTACTTTTATAATTGAGTACGGTCAAAAAAATAATACCGGCATCACCAGAAATAGAATATTGCTCACCACTGGGTTGCCAATTAATAGTGCCGCGTCCTTCTACCTTACGTCCATCACGTGCGGCTAATACGGTGTAGTTTAGTTGAGCAGGAGGAGGCAAACTCACTTTGGTAAAAATACTTGAAGCGGCTACTGGTGCAGTTTGTTCTTGCGCTTGTGGTGCTGCATTCGCTGTTGTAGTTTCTATTCCTGCTTCTGGTTTGCTTGTCTCAGTTGGAATTGCGGACTCAGTTGAGGTAGCAGAGGCAGTAGAGCTAGTTTCATTTGAAGGTTCAGCTTGTGTGGCGTTTGCAGAAGCGTTTGCTGTATCAGCCGCATCAGTGCTTGCCGTTGATTCTGCAGGATTCGTCGGTGCAGGCGGTTCTGGTGTGGGTGGAGTGGGATCAGTTTTAACTGGGGATTTTTTTTGTGCACGTTGTGAAGCAGGTGCACGCAGTAATCTCACACTCGTGGTGGGC
This sequence comes from Bordetella parapertussis, assembly GCA_945883145.1. Lineage (GTDB taxonomy): Bacteria > Pseudomonadota > Gammaproteobacteria > Burkholderiales > Burkholderiaceae_D > Pernthalerella. The sequence goes on from CAMCXB010000004.1 coordinate 63,521, forward strand.
TCTAATTCCAGATCAAGTAAGGCCGCATCTGAGGGAATAGATAAAGCTAGTTTTAATTCATCTTCTACCCACTGCAGTAGGAGTAGGTGTAAAAGTAGCGTTATAAAAAGAATAGCCAAAGTTGCCCAACTCAGGCGTAAAGCGGGGAAACTAAAAGGAGTGGCTATTTGAGTGGGCATAGCATAAGTGTAATTCGATCAATAATATGTTTGAAATATGAACTGTAAATGAAAGTAAGCAAATTTGCTTCTTATGGCTATACTGGCTTTTTAGTGCTTTGTTTGCCAGTCTGAGCTGATCTGCTACGCTATGGCCTTAGGAATAAACTGGCGTCTAACATGGCTGCGTTGAGAACTGCGATTGATAGTGTCTATTTTTGGGGAAGAACATGTCTACACAATCTGGCAATAATGAGATACCTGGCATGAATGCTATGAATGACACCATGGAATTTGTGCGCAATATGTGGGGCGCGATGAAAGTACCTGGCATGACCATGCCATCCCTGTCGCCAGAAGAAATCAATAAACAAATCACGGATTTGAAAGCAGTCGAGTCTTGGTTGCAGTTAAATATGAATATGTTGCGTAGCTCAATACAGGCTTTAGAAATGCAAAGCGCCACACTCTCCACCTTGCAAACCATGGGTGATAATTTTGCGCAAACCATGAAATCGATGACGCCTGAAGCGGAGCCTGAAAAACAAGAATTTCAATCACCTTTTACTCAGTATGCTTACCCAAAACCAGCCGCTGCTCCAGAACCGGAGCCAGAGCCAGAACTAGAACCAGAACCAGTAAAGCCACCGCAAGGCGAACAGGTTGAAGATGCAAACAATATGGCTGCGCAATTCGCTAATCCTGCTGCATGGTGGAGTGTGGTGCAAGATCAGTTTTCGCAAGCGGTGGGGAATGCCATGTCCCCTGTGACAGAAACACCGGTAGCACATAAAACAGCGGCAGCAAAAACTACTAAAACAAAATCAAGTAGCGGCACTAAAAAAGCAAGTACTAAGAGCACGAATGGCACAAATGGCGCAAAGAAAAAAACCGCTACAGCTAGAAAAAAAATCGATTAAATTTTTGAAATTAGTTGTTTGCCATTTTTTTTAATCCACGCATAACACTACCAATTAAGGGTAGTTTTTCGTAAAGCTCTTCTGCTACATCCCAGTAATCACGGTGATAACAGACGCGACCATCCGCAGCAAAACGGATATGACTAGCGCCACGTATGCATTGCTCATTACGATTAAAGCGTTTCATCTTAAATAAAAAATCCCAAGTCAGAAATGCTTGATCGCCTTGACTCACATGTGTAGTCACCACAAAACGTGGTTGATCTAGTTGATGAAACATGTGATCAAAAATAGTAATCACATGTTGTATGCCATTGACTTCATTGAAGGGATCTTTAAAAAATACGTCTTCTGTATAAATCTGTTTTAGATCGACAGTATTTTCTTGGCTAATAGATTCAAAAAAATGAATCAATTTATCTAGATTATGGGAAGTGCTCATAAGCCCGTCACCTTATGAATAAGTTTGAAATACCATGCATAAGGCAACAAACGCGCTAGCCTTAGCCAGTTAGTAAAACGTTTAGGAAAATGAATATGAAAATCACCTTGCTCCATACCGAGCATGATTTTTTTAGCAGCTTCTTCTGCGGTAATCAGTGCAGGCATAGTAAAGTCATTGTTCGCCGTAGCAGAGGTGGCAACAAAACCAGGGTTGATTAAATAAACCGCATTGCCTCTGGGGTGCAAATCAATGTAAAGCGATTCACATAAGTTAATCAGTGCTGCTTTAGTGGGTCCATAGATCAGCGCTTTTGGAAGTCCACTCAATCCAGCAACAGAAGAAACAATACCGATACCACCATTTTTTTGCGTAAGCAAAGTAGGTAGTGTCGCTGCAAGACAATTCAACACACCACGTAAATTGACATCAATTAATGCATTGGCTGTCGTAAGATCAAAAGTGTCAGCGCGCATTTCATTGTAAACACCTGCCACCACACAGACTAAGTCTATACCCTGCCATTCATGCATGATTTGTGTAAAAGCGAGTTGCACTTGATCAGCTTGCTTTACGTCCAAAGGTAAGACGAGTGCTGCATTAAAAGGACGAACAAATTGCGCTTGTTTGGCTAGTTCAGCTAGAGCAGATTGATTTCTAGCGGAGAGTGCAACACACGCACCTTGAAGGAGGAGTTGTTGTGCAAGCGCTGCGCCTATGCCAGAAGAGGCGCCAATAATCCAAACACGTTTCTTATTCC
>CAMCXB010000005.1 GCA_945883145.1 Bordetella parapertussis
CGAAATTAGGCCCCATAGTTCTCTCGGATATAAGCCGCCAGCACCACAAACGCTAGTGCCTCGATTCGTCCAGAAGCAGGCAGTATCAGTGCAATGATTTATGATGTAGAACTCCCTTATCTTGTGGTCCTAAACTAACAGCAGATCACAACCGTTGAGCCATTGTAAATACCAAAGTTAGTAGAGCCAGTGCCATTCGTTACTAACAACTTACCGTAACTAGTTGGACTATTAATAATGATGTTGTAGTTAGCAGGAAGAGCGCCATTGTAAGTTAGGGCACCATTAGCATTGCCAGCTCCTTGAGCATTGTTAAGGGTGGTGATAGTGCCATTATTTATAATCCCATAACTGACATTCAAATTCCTAGTTGGGGCGATAGTGCCAGTATTTATTATTTCGCCAATAGTTCCATAGTTTTCAATACCAATAAATACATCAGTTGCGGGAGCTAGAGAATTAAGATTGAAGCCTAATATTGAACCTGCATTGTTTATAAAATTGATAGTTGCTGTGGACTCAGTCAAAATGCCCGCGTATCCTGAAATAGTAGCGCCATTTTTATTTGTAATACCTCCAGAAATGACGGCACTACCCCAAATTCCTATTCCATTTACAACCCCTGTTATCGTGCCAAAATTAGTAATCCCATTTATGGGATCAGCATTTGGTGCGAGACCATCATGGTAAATTCCAGCCCACTCGCCATTAACATCACCAAGAATATTTCCAGTATTTATAATGCCAGTACTTAGAGAGGTTATGTCTAGGTGGTTTAACGAGCAATCAGTCGTGTTATCACCAATAATACAAAAGTTTGGAGAAGCATAAGAGCCGTTAGGACATAGGTAAATTAAAATACTAAAGAAGACAAATTTATTAATAAATCTTTTCATTTTTTTTCGAGAATAAGTAAAAATTATCCTAAGTAAGAGTATTCACTCTTAATGCTTTAATTCACATTACTAGAAAAGTACAGATGCGAAAACTTTTAAAAACAGTTTAAAAACTGTGATCTAAGTTATGTAAAGTGCCAAAACAATAAACTTTCATTTGTGAAATTCTACATTTGCCACAGGTAAAACACACATTACTGTTTTGTAATCTTCATTCGACGAGCAACCAGATCTCTGATAATTAGTATCGTTTTTAAATGTTGTCAAAAAGTGCTGCGTAGTGCTTTCCCCAAATAGATTTTTTATACCCTTCACTCCCTCTAAAAATTTTTGATGATCAGTAGAGTGGAATAGTATCTAAGCGGATTATCTAAGCCACTTATGAAACATATGTAAAGCAGTCCGCCGTGACATGGTGATGTGAGATGTCAAAGTACTAGAGAAGCACGGCGGTAAGTCAGGAAGCTGGAGTGCGGCTTAGTAAGTACAAACAAATAAAAGCTCCTAGACTTGATAAAATAGGGCAAGCCCTAACTCTGTTCAAATGAGTCAGCTGTATTGACCATGCTAACTAAAATAAAAAATGTCCTTATCTTTTCAAGCTATCAACCAAAAATTCATACTCTCCAACTGGTCAGCTCTTAGCTTGGCGTCCAAAGTCTTGGTGATTTATGGTGGCCTCATGCTCGTCGCTTTGGGACTCACTTATCTCGTATCACTCACAGACATACGAACAATTCGTGATGTAGGTGTGTGGGTCAAGCCGATGAAATTCATGGCAGCGACTGTTCTCTTTGCTTGGACAACAGTTTGGCTCGTTACCATTGCTAATACTTCAGTGGGTAATGGCCAAACTTATATATGGATCACTTCTTTACTCATCATCACTTCTTTATTTGAAGTGGTGTACATCACTTATCAAGGGTCTCAGGGAGAACCATCGCATTACAACAACAGCGATATCCTGCATATGGTTCTGTTTGGTGTAATGGCAGTTGCAGCGGTTGGATTAACAGCCACACAAGCTTGGCTAGCGTGGGAAATATGGCAAGAGCAAAAAGTAATGGGACTATCAGTCGTTACCCTAGGTGTGCTGATAGGTTTAGTACTGACCTTCATCCTCTCAACCGTGAGTGGCTTTATGTTGGGAGGTAATCAACCACCAGCAGGTTTTGGACTGCCTATCGTTGGTTGGCATCTTTACCGAGATATACGCCCCTCACATTTCTTAGGCGTACACGCTCAACAATTTATTCCACTCTTAGGATTACTAGTCGAACGCTTTGCTGGACAGTACGCTAACGTGGGACTTCTCGCAGGAACTGCAGCTTATATATCAGCTTGGTTGTTTTTAACGTGGGCGTCGTTTACTAGCTAAATCTAGAATAATTAATACATCAAGATCTCAAATCTATAATTAGCAGTTAGCCTAAATAACTAACTAAAGGTTAAAGAAATATAACTAAATGCCGATTAACACGTGAATACATAGTGTTTTAACGGCGTTATGAAAAAAATAATACTTTTACTTCTAATATTAGTTTCATCCAGCTTAGCATCAGCTCAAATATCTCCAGCAACTGGGCTAATTGCAAAAAAAAGATTTACTGGATTATCAGTTGGCTTCAATGCGGATTTGAGTTCTACAACTGCAAAACTTGAGTATCTCGGAGCTAAATTTGAGGGACTTGGTCGACAAAATATTTCAGGTTCTATTCAAGCTGATTACGGTATACCTTTGGGGAATAAGGGGATCTTAATAGTTGGCATCAAACGACATCTGGGAACACAAGAATTATTAAATGCGAGTGCATTGGGTAGTGAAATAAAAGTAACGAAAAAAAATCATAGTTCTGCATTCATTGCTCCAGGTATTTTAGTGAATGATGCGACTCTCGCTTTCACAAAAATATCTTACGAGCGCTTTGACGCAAATATTGAAATGACAGCAAATAATCCTGAGACACGCTTTGTTCATGGTGTAAGCGCAGGAGTTGGTCTTAGGACTTATTTGAGTGAACAGCTATTATTAAATGTGGAAATATCTAAAGTTTATTATTCTAAGGATTCTTTTGGTCTAAGCTCTTCGACAGGTTCAACATATGGATCTGTTGGCATGCTACATAATTTTGAGTAAAAATTACTTGAATTGTTAAGTCTCTAAGCATAAGACTAAGTACATTTTCAATTCTTACACTTGAACTCCGCATCTCTAAATGCTTTCAACCTGATTGCCGTATCAGGATGCGAAGCTAATAATCTCTCTACACCACTTGTTATTTTTTCTGCTTCATTTTCTTTGTGTGCACCACTCAACCTGTCAAGAATATTCGCAAAAGCAAGTGGTGATATGCAAGAATTTTGTAAGGCTTGTAAAGCATAGGCATCAGCTTCTAATTCCATTTGTCGGGTATAGCGCAGTTGTAATAAGGTGGCTGGTAGACCTGATGCTATCGAATCAAAATCCCCAAGCACAGCAACCATGACTAAACCTGATAGTGTGGATTGCAACACCTGACGCATGGCATGACGACGATTAATATGCCCTAGCTCATGCGCTAGCACAGCTGTGATTTCATTTTCATCGAGGGCTAAGCGCACTAAATCATCGGTGATAATTAATGTTCCGCCAGGTAGAGCGAATGCATTCGCACCTATACGTGCTGATCTTCTAAATAACAATGTATATGGTGGGCAATTCGTTTGTTGCTGACATAATTTTTGCAATTCGGATTTAATTTTCTCTTGTCGAGAAGTTGAAAGTAAAGAAGGTTGAAATACATACTCTTCTAAATCCATGACTTGAAGTACCTGCTCCCCCATAGCCTTCTCAGTTGAAAGAGGTATGGCATGAGCTACTTGCTCAGCGATGAAAGGCACGCCATAAGAAATGAAAGCCCATATCAACGCTACAGTAAGCGTTAGCGCTAAGACGATATAGCGAAAATTATTTTCTATTGCATAAATAATTTTTTCTATATGGTTAGTTGAGGCATGTTGCCTGAATTGACCTGACGGGTCTACTACTTCTAACCGACCACCATCATTTAATTCAATGATACGAGTTGCTTCAGCGAGAGCAGTTTGTAATACGTATTGATTTTTTTTATATAAAAATTGTTTATCTTGAAGTTGAAAAGAGAGTGCGTCCTCAATCAAGGTGACACTGACTTCATGTGCAGTAGCACGTTGACCATCAAAGTAACGAGCTGAAAATTTCATCCTAGCACAGGAAGATCTACATCAAAGAACTCGCCTATCTCTTGCCCAGTAGCGGCGAGCTGTTCTATTTTTCCTGCTACAAAATGATCAAAATATGCATCACCTTTAATTGCCATGCGACTGACCAGATACCGAGTAGAGCGAATTTTTGACCAAGGTATGAGCAAGCCAAAACTCAACACAATCAAAATAAAATTCGAGGCATAGATCCAAATTAAATCACGTACGCGCCAATCACATTTAAAAGAAAAGTTTTCTAAATGGGTGCTGTTATAGACCAGCTTACCTAAGCTTGCTTTCAAATACGCTCCAGGACCAACAATCACGACTATCAATAACAGTAACGGTAAAAAGGAGATAAGCGCAGATAAATTAAAGTCTAGACCGACTATATGAGCCATGCCTAAGAATGCAGAACAACAAATAGCAACTAATATCATCCAACCACCTAACTTAAGATAAGTTAGATAAAAACTTCTAGCCGTTAGCTGAGCTTGAAAACGTGACAATCCAAAACAGGTATTGTTAATCGCAAAACTACGCGAACGATAATTTAAAAAAGGTAGGATTAAACCTAAGGTAAAAACAATGAGTGCGGTGTAAAAAATATAGATTTTAATTGCTTCACTGAGCTTTCCTACAAAATTGAAGCGTAAGCCGCGATGACTGGTATTGCGTAAATTAAAGCGCATTGATTGTAGGATTATCCAAGGCGTTGCTAAAAATACGAGTCCTAAAAAGATAACTGCTAACAGCGGTGATGCTTGCGAAACAAAACCATAAATGGAATAAAGCACAACTGCGATGATGCGGCCTTTTAAGATATTGAGTGGCTTTGCGTGGTAATCAAAGCCCGTATCCGCGATCAAAGTGTGATGAGCAAAATACTTTTTTGTTCTGACTTTAGCCCACGCTGAATAAATGCCTACGGTGACTATGCTCAGCAGTATGTTGGTAATCCAAATACCAAAATACTCTGAAGCTTTACCAGTAAATTCTAGGGGAGTGAGGGCTTCGTTGGGATTAGATGGCGCGCTCTCAAACTTCACTGCATCCATCATTACCCCTCCGACTGTAGACCACCGATTGAATCAAGCAAGCATGCAGCCTGCAACTTGCAATAATTATTTGATAGGTGCTGAAAACTGAAACATCAAACCAGCAGTGCCAAAAAAATTCAACTGAACTTTATTACCACCTGCAAGTTCATAACCAACTGCAGGAACAATCCCTGGTGAGAAGCCATTTTTATTGAAAGGCACTTTATCTTCAAAGGGCGCTTTGTAGCCATACAACAAACCAACTGTCCATTTTGCATAAAGATGTTCAATGCCGAATAAGTTTTTGCTAACACCACCCCAAGGATAAAAATAACCAGTGGGCTGACCAAATGAATTTGAAAAATATGCAGCACCAGTGATAGTGCCATCACTACGCTCACGCTCTACACCGACTAACCATACATATTCGTGATCAGGGCTAAGAGAGTAATGCACGCTGTAAGGTGACACATTAAAGTCCCAACGATCACCCGCTTTTTCTTCTAAATTAAAACCTTCAGTCCAACTACCTGGAATACTTTTTAATCCTTCTGCATGGCTGGGCATGACAGAACTTACAGCGATAAGCATCATTGAGATAAAAGCACGATTCATAATAGGTGAAATAGTTTTGATGGGTGATGCAACTAGTTTAACGAAGTTCATTATTAAGCCTGTTTTTATTAATCCGTGTGTCGTCTAATCTGCGACATCATGGGAATTACTCATATTCAAAAACATAGATACCGCTTTTGAATTGCCAAAACCACGCAAGTTTGCGTGATAGAACAGGTGATTTTTAGATCAGCACTATTCAAAATACCTCAATCCTCAATTCTACTAGGAAATATAGTCATTAAGACATTATCAAAAGACTAAAACACAACCCACTTAATGAATTAATTGCGCTCAATAGTGTTAGTTGGCCTAGGCATTTACAATACGGCTTATGAAAATCTTCTCCACCCAGTTCGCAGACCCACGTCGCAACTTTCTCATCGTTTTATTACTGACAACTTTAATTAAATTTTGGTTGGCAGTGGCTATTCCCATTACAGGTGATGAAGCTTATTTTTATAAATGGGGCATGCATCTAGACTGGGGTTATTACGATCATCCGCCTATGGGTGGATGGTTGCTGTGGCTAATGCAGCAATTTTCATCTGAACTCATTATCTTGCGCTTACCCGCGATTTTGCTGTGGGTGGTGATTGCGCTAGGCATGATGGATATTTTCCGTCGCCTGCAACCTGAACAAACCGATAAAGCGTGGCAGTTAGGTAGTTTATTTTTACTCTTGCCTTTTACATGGGCACTGACTTTAGTCACTACCGACACACCACTGATTTTTTTTCTATATTTTTCAGCTTATGCGTTTTTACGAAGTGAATTAGAAAACTCACTAAAGTGGACTGTGCTGTGCGGGGTCTTGCTAGGTTTAGCATTACTGTCTAAATATTTCGCAGCTTTACTCGCTATTTCTTATGCTGCTTATTATATTTTTTTAGTGCGTACCCGCACTGCATGGCTACGATTACTCATCATTGCTGTATTTGCTCTGCCATTTTTTATAGTGAATCTTTTTTATAACAGCACAGATTGCTGGAACAATATTCTCTTTAACGTGATCAATCGTAATCAAGGCTCGCAGTTTTCTTTCACCACAGTTGGTATTTATTTGGCCATGATGCTCTATCTAATCATGCCTTGGCTGTTGTATCAACTTTATAAAAATACGCAAAAACAAGACTGGATAAAACCACAACGCTTAGCTTTGGTTATTTTATTTATCCTCCCGTTTACACTTTTTTTAGCACTGTCTTTTTATAAAACCGTAGGTCTACATTGGGTACTAGCCTTCCTACCTTTTGTGTTTATATTTGTTGCGTGTGTATGCGCCCCACAATCTTTGGGCCAACTCAGTTTATGGACACTCGCCTTAGGTGTGCCGCATATCATTGCCCTAGCTATGCTAGCCCATGCGCCTACTTCGACATGGCAAAACATGAAACTGCACGCTGCCATCGTCATGCATAAAGAAACGCCACAATTACTCTCCGTGCTCATGCGCGATATGCCAGAAGATGGTGTGCTGATGACACGCTCGTATTCTTCTGCGTCTTTATTTGGCTATTACGAAAGAAAAGATATTCCGGTATTTGGCATGGGGAGTTTTCATGCGCGAATGGATGACAACCTGACTGACTTTCATCAGTTTGCAGGTAAAACAATTCGCGTATTTGACACACGCCCGATCACACAAGAAAGTATGGCACCATTTTTTGAAGAAGCCCATGTCTCTATAGTGCGATTAAATGGCGCTCGCTACTGGCTAGCTGAAGGTAAAAATTTTAAATTTGATGTCTATCGCGATCAGGTTTTAAGCGTCATCGCTGCAAGCTACTATCGTATTCCTGCATTTTTACCGCAGCGAGGTTGTAAATTTTTAGAGCAATATGATCTACCGGCAGGCAAACCAATAGAGAAAAAATAAATAGCAGGCTAGTGCGAGTCTTTAAAGGACCAGCGCTTATGACCGAGATAGCTAGTAAATACAGGCACGACGACACCTACTGCATGCGCGCATTCAGCGGCATAAAAGCTGAATCCCCATGCAGGGAAAACCACATACAGCAGCACCATGCTAATTGCCCAAGTCTGCGCAACAGCAACTACATTCACCAAGACAAAGAAAACAGCACTACGCTGCATAGATTGCTGACTGGCTTTAAATACAAATAATTTAGCTAATACAAATGCAGTCACCATACCCGTCAGATAAGCCAATATGACTGCATAAGAAAATGGTATCCACACACTATATAAAATGCGTGAGCCAAAATTAATGGCAGCAGCAGTTCCACCAGTGAGTAGAAATAATAAGAACTGATGCGACAAGAATTGCTTTATCACTGCACAGCCTCGCGTGCCATTTTCCTACCAAAGTCTATGCTCTCAGAAATACCTCTATCTTCAGGATAGTAATGCGAAGTATCTGCTACCCATAAACCTTGTACTGGCAAACGTGCAGGAGGTAATCGATCTAAATAACCTGGCTCACAAATAGGCTGTGCATGACGATAACGGCTTGCATGCATGGCGATAAAATCATCATCCGTTAAAGTAGGATTGATTTTTTTGAAATAGCGCTTCACCTTATCCAGAAACACTTGATCATCTTCGGCAAACTTAGGATGTTCACCTGGCATATAAAAAGGCACATAAACAATATGACAATCTAAAGGACGTAGATTCGAATATTCAACAATGCCAGGAATATCCATATCAGGATCATTCGTGTTGAGCCAAAAATTATTTGTCAGAGGCTTGCGTAATTTTGCAATCACACACACCACCGCAATATTTTTTAAAGCACGAAACTGTTGCAACATGGTTGGCGGCAAATCAGGAATTAATTTTGGAATATACGGCAGAGGTACTGTGCTAATCACAGTATCAAATTGCTCGATGTGACCGTTTACTCCCACACCACTGACTTTGCCGTTATGTATATGCACTTTGCTCACTGGTGTTTTAAGTTGAATCACACCACCATGTGCTTCTATGTCAGCGCGCATGGCATTGAGTAGCGTGCCAGAACCACCATCAAGATAGCCTAATTTTTCGCGGAACAAGCTATAACGCGAACGGCCTATACGACGTATACGACTCCATATCCATGCTGCAGAAAGATTTGAGGTGTAATCGTAAAACTTATAATCAAACAAGCGTCGCCATAACACTTCATAAGCTTCAGCACCCACCCATCGCTTTATCCAACCCACAGCCTCTACGTTATCGAGTGGTTGCCAGTTAGTGCGTTTAGTCGACAAAAAAGCATGCAGACCATAGCGAAACTTGGCAATAAAACTTAAGCCACGAAAAGTTAATAAAGCAAGTGGATTACCCCATGGCTGTAAAGTTTGACGATACCAATACGCCATGCGGGTTTCTACCCAATGCATTTTATGTGCAAGATTTAACTCATCTAACATACGCAAAAATGCCGCATCAGAAATGCAATGAAAATGGTAATAACGCTCTATCTGCAAGCCTGTAAAATCAAACATCGCTGTCATTCCACCTACGCGATCATCTGCTTCAAACACCACAGGCTGATGACCATCACGCGCTAGTTGATAAGCGACTGCTAAACCCATAGGCCCAGCACCTAATACTGCTATGCGTTTAGCTTGCATTTAAAACTCCAACATAACTTGACTGTATTGTGGATCATTGAAGGTTTCATCCACAGCTTGTGTAAATGGCGTGTAAGGCCAACCAAATTCTTTTGGCCAGTCCATGACTTCGAATTCATCTTTTGCACACAAGGCAGCTAGTTGTTGTGTAGTAAAAGGAGGATTTTTATCAAACACTGCCCACAGCCAAAGTAAGGAGTAAAACAAGCTATAAGGAATATGCACTATCCATACTGGCGCATGGATTGCTTGTTTGATGATGCGTATCATGTCGACATAGTCAATTTTTTCATGACCTGAAATATTATAAATACCTTGATACGCAGCATTTTCAATGCAACTGATAATGACTTCACAAAAATCACCAGCATATAAAGGTTGACGCATATAGCGTCCATTTCCAGGTATGGGAAATACAGGTACTTTTTTCATAAAGCGTGCAAGCCAACCTAAGTGCTTGCGATCAAACCAACCAAACATGAGTGTTGGTCTGAGTATTGGACAAGCTATGCCACTCTCTAACACCATACGTTCTTGTGTTTTCTTGGTGTTGGTATAAAAATCATCCGAGACAGATTCAACAACAGAGGAGCTAATGTGTATGAGTCTGGCTCGCCCACTCTCTTTAATAGATTGCAAAATCCATTTAGTCGCATCTAAATTATTACGAACAAAGTCTTGATAATCATTGCCACCAATTTGCGCTTGCAACATTACCACTACGTCCGCATCGTTAAGATGCTGTTGCCATTTACCTTGATCAGCCAGATCCGCATACTCAACGGTGATGTCAGGCTGTACTTTTTTTAACACTGCGATGTTTGCTTTGTGCTTATCCAACACGACAATATGTTGATAGCCACGTGCCTTTAATCTGGCAACTAAATTTTGTCCCACCAGACCTGCACCGCCGGGCAATACTATTTTTAGATTTTTTTTATCTGGATTCACGGTGATAACAATTTAGATATCAAGCTTGTTAAATATAAAAGCAGGCAAATGAATAATAATCATCATAATCACTGCCCATTTCTTAGGCGCATAAATGATTGTCTTACCTTGTACTATACCCTGCACAATTATCGCTGCAACTGCTTCTACTGAAGCTAAACCACGTTGCGATAAATGCGCTGTCATTGCTGTCGCAGTGGGTCCTGGCTTAATTAAAATAATCTTAATCGGCGTGTGTGCAAAGCGATGTTGCAAACCTTGTGCATAACGTGTCACTAAGCCTTTTGCTGCGCCATACACATAATTTGATTTGCGACCTCTATCACCTGCAACAGAACCTATTAAAGCTAAGCTACCTTGCTGTGCTTTTTCCATTTGCGTAGCAAATGCTTCTGCAAACAGAACAGGTGATATGCCATTGACTTCCAAAGTCTGTTGATTCAATGCTAAATCTTGTTGGCATTGCTGTTGATCCGGCAAAGAGCCATGTGCAATGAGCGCAATCGAAACTGGCGCTTCTGTACAAATCGTTTCTACTGAATGTGCAATTTCTTTAGGTGACAGAAAATCTGTTGTCACCACCTTGATTGTTGCTGATGGATTCCGCACAGCCAAATCATCTGCTAATGCTTGTGTTTTATTTTTATCGCGACCGACAAGTGTGAGCATAAGCGCAGATTCTTTTATCCAAATACGCGCACATTGCTCAGCAATGCCGGATGTGGCACCAACAATGACAATATGTTTTTTTATAACTTGCACAGCTTAGGCTCCCATCAAACGACGTGATAGTGCAGAACTAATCCCAGGATCACGGTAGGACAAAAATTCCTGCAATCTGGGATAGCCAGATTCAAATAAATCTTGTGGCATGCGTGCATCTTTAGCAGCATAAATTCTTCCACCTGCTTCACGCACAATGGCATCGAGTCGTGTAAAGAGCTGCAAGCTAGTTTCTCCCTTGTTAGGAAAATCTAAAGCTAGTGTTACTCCATGCTCTGCAAAACTTAACATGCCACACGATTCACGATTGCCGAATGTCTTTAATACTGCTAAAAACGAACCTTCACCTGCTTTTGCAATTTCTTTCAACATGGCTTGTACGGCATCATGACCGACTGCACGTGGCACAACACTTTGATATTGAAAAAATCCACGCGGACCGTAGATGCGATTCCAATGCAAGAGATTATCGAGTGGATAGAAGAAAGGCATCATGTGTTGCACACTGCGACCAGCTTGCATTTTCTTTAAATGAAAATAGCTGGTATTAAAAGGCTTTAGTGTGAATGCATTGATTAACGATACTGGCGGTACAAACGGCACACTACGTGCTTGTTTTTGCTTAGGAATGGATGCGTTTGTTGCAGACATATTGGCGCGCATAAAAATACCGCGCTCTGCACGACTTACACAATCTATCCATGAAACTGTGTATTCCCAATTTTGTTCTGAGCTATCCGATAAAGTAAAAAATTCATCTAAGCTTGCATAGGGAATAGTTTCTACATCCAACCACGTACTTTGTATGCGCTTTAATTGCAAGCTTGCTTGCGTGATCACACCAGTTAAACCTAAACCACCTACTGTCGCAGTAAACCATTCAGGATGTTTTGTAGGACTGCATTCCATCACAGTGCCATCAGTACGTTGCAAAGTAAATTGCAACACATGATCACCAAAGCATCCTTCAGCATGATGATTTTTTCCATGCACATCATTTGCTATAGCACCGCCGACTGTTACAAATTGTGTACCTGGTGTGACAGGTAGCATCCAACCACGTGGCGCAAACGCATTTTGTATGTCGCGCAACAGCACACCCGCTTCACAACGCAATTCACCAGTCTGTGCATCAAAATGAATAAATCGATCTAAGGAAGTAGTACGCCAAAGAACACCCTCAGGATTCAAACAAACGTCACCATAACTGCGACCCATACCATAGGCTAAACCTGATTTATTTTTTTGCAACGGCAAGTTAAGCGCGTGACGTTGCAAAGTCTCTACCTCATGAGGCCATGCTCCTAATCGCCCCCAAGAAGAGACTGCTACCACGGCCATCCTCCTGCACCTGCTAGCAACACGAGTGCAAATACAATACCTGCCGATAAACTTGCTTTATCTTTTAAGGCAAAGACTAGTGGGTCATCATGCATCTTGCCGCGATGCGCTTGCATCCACATCCAACTTATCCAAAATAACATTACTGGCACAGCACCCCAAATAATTTCTGGTGCTTTATAGAGCTTGACTACAGCTTCACTATTTAAATACAGTGCTAAAACTAGGACGGCAGAGAAACCGGCTGTAACACCTAGCGTTTGTACTAGTGAAGCATCGGATGTGAAATAACCGCGACCATGGGTTTTTTCTTTGCCACTTAATAATTGAATTTCTAATTCTGCATAGCGCTTTACAAATGCGAGCGATAAAAATAAAAACACAGCAAATGCTAACAACCAAAATGACAAACTCATGGAAGCAGCTGAGGCACCTGCAATTAAACGTACTGTGTAAAGAACTGCAAGTGTTAAACAATCAATCAGTACGACACGCTTTAGTAATAGTGAATATGCACAAGTGAGTGCAAAGTAAAACATCAACCAACCCAAAAATTGACCTAGTATCTGCAACCCTAAGTAAAAGGCAGCCGCTAAAAATAGTGGTGCGAGCAAGACACCAGTCACAACAGATAACTGTCCTGAAGCGAAGGGACGAAATTTTTTACGTGGATGTTGGCGATCACTATCGAGATCTAATAAGTCGTTTGCCAAATACACAGCAGAGGCACATAAACTAAATGACAAAAACGCTAACAGCAAATCACTCAAGCGCATCGCATCTGGGATTTGATGTGCAGCTAATATAGGTACAAATAACAAACAATTTTTCATCCACTGATGTAGTCGTAGTGCACGACGCCATACGGATAATCCAATCACTGGTTTTGTAAATATTTTTTCAACTTCACAACAAGCTGCAGCAGCGCGTTCTAGGGATTCTGATGCATTCACAACGATGGCACGACGTGCATGCTGCCAAACCTGCAGATCTGGCTGTGCATTGCCAACGTAATCAAATCCTTTTTCACCAAACTGCTGAACCAGTATTGCTGCTTTATGACGACCTGCTACATTCTGCTCACCATCACTGGCGATGACTGACTTAAATATTCCTAAGTGCTGTGCCACTGCTTGCGCGATCACCTGATCTGCTGCAGTACATAAAATTAAAGAACGCCCTGCTGCTTGCTGCTCTTTCAACCACGCTATTAAGGCTTGGTTATAAGGTAAAGAACTAGCATCAAATTCAGAACATGTTGCCAGTTTTTGTTTGAGATAGGCCTTGCCCTTCATCAGCCAAAAGGGAATGTTAAAGACAGCTAACGGCTTATCACGCAGCACTCTTAATGCCGCTTCATGTAAGGTGTCCGTGAATACTAGAGTGCCGTCACAATCAACGACTAAAGGAGGTGCGCTCAAGCTAGTGCCTTTATTTGCTATGTTAAGAAATAACGCATTTGAGCCATCCATTTGGCTACTGCCGTATTGTAAATCAGGCTTGATTCGGCATGGCATTGATTCGCAAGATCATAGAATTAAAATAATGCGAGAAATGAAAGAGCCGCTAACTTATTCAGCTAGCGGCTCAAACCAAGACATATGACAGACTAAGGCTGAGACTAGCGTTGAGAAACAGCGTCCACTACCGCCAGTGCCGTCATATTCACAATCCGTCGCACTGTTGCAGAAGCAGTCAGGATATGGACAGCGCGCGAACAACCCAGTAAAACCGGACCAATTGCCACGCCATTACCTGCTGCGACTTTTAATAAATTGTAAGAAATATTCGCAGATTCAATATTCGGCAACACCAATAAATTCGCATCACCTTTTAATGGTGAGTCAGGCATTTGTTCTTTTAAGAGATGCGCATCGAGTGCGGTATCACCATGCATTTCACCATCGATTTCTAAGTTAGGCGCACGCTCTCGAATGAGTGCCAAGGCTGCGCGCATTTTTTGTGCAGACTCACTATCACTAGAACCAAAATTAGAGTGTGACAGTAATGCAGCACGTGGATGCAAACCAAAGCGACGCATTTCATCAGCCGCCATAATAGTGATCTCTGCTAATTGCTCAGCCGTAGGATTTTCATTGATATGCGTATCTACCAAAACGACTTGGCGATTTTCCATGACCAATGCATTCATCGCTGCATAGGTATTCACACCTTTACGCTTACCTAATACTTGATCGATGTAATGTAAATGCAAAGGTGGGCTACCAAAGGTGCCGCAAATCATGCCATCTGCATCACCTTTATGAATTGCCATTGCACCAATTAATGTGTGACGACGACGCATTTCTAACTTAGCCCATTGCTCAGTTACGCCCTTGCGTCTAGTCATCGCAAAATAAGCTTCCCAATATGAACGATAACGATCATCACGCTCAGGATTGATGACATCAAAATCAATTTCAGGACGCAGACGCAAGCCATAACGTTGTATACGCTGTTCCAGAACTGCGGGACGACCTATCAAAGTAGGTTTAGCTAAACCTTCATCTAACACCACCTGCACTGCACGTAATACACGTTCTTCTTCACCTTCAGCAAACACGATACGTTTTTTCGCAGCAGGTGTTTTCTTAGCAATCGCAAACACTGGCTTCATGAAACTACCGCTGTGATAAACGAATTGCTGCAATTTATCTGTGTAAGCGGCGATATCTTGAATAGGACGTAATGCTACACCTGATTGTGCAGCTGCAATTGCTACTGCTGGCGCAATCTTCATCATCAAACGTGGATCAAAAGGCTTGGGAATAAGATAGTCAGGGCCAAAGGATAAATTCGCATCACCATAAGTCGCAGCAACCACATCCGATTGCTCTGCTTGCGCTAATTCTGCAATTGCACGAACAGCGGCAATTTCCATTTCACGCGTGATCGTAGTAGCACCACAATCAAGAGCACCGCGGAAAATATACGGAAAACATAAAACATTATTGACTTGATTCGGATAGTCAGAACGACCTGTCGCAATCACGGCATCGTCTCTCACTTCACGTACTTCTTCAGGCAAAATTTCAGGCGTGGGATTCGCCAGCGCCATCACTAGCGGCTTAGGTGCCATGGCTTTTACCATCTCAGGTTTCAATACTCCACCTGCAGAGAGCCCTAAGAAAATATCCGCACCTGGTATCACTTCAGCCAATGTTCTGGCTTTAGTATCTTGCGCAAAACGTTCTTTATCTGGATCCATTAATTCAGTGCGACCTTTATAAACTACGCCAGCTAAGTCGGTGACTGTAATATTTTTAATTGGAAAACCAAGATCAACTATCAAATCCAAACAAGCTAATGCTGCTGCACCCGCACCGGATACCACTAACTTACAGTCTTGCATTTGCTTACCAACTACCTTCATCCCATTCAAGATAGCTGCACCTACAATAATCGCTGTGCCATGTTGATCATCATGAAAGACAGGAATCTTCATGCGATCACGTAGTTTACGTTCTATGTAAAAACATTCTGGTGCTTTAATGTCTTCCAGGTTCACACCACCAAAGGTCGGCTCTAAAGCAGCTATGATGTCGCATAGTTTGTCTGGATCGTTTTCATTGATTTCAATATCAAACACATCAATGCCAGCAAATTTTTTAAACAGTACACCCTTACCTTCCATCACAGGCTTAGCTGCTAGTGGACCTATATTGCCTAAACCAAGAACCGCTGTACCGTTGGTAATCACCGCTACCAAGTTGCCACGTGCGGTATAACGAAAGGCATTAGTAGGATCGGCGACAATCTCTTCACAAGCTGCTGCTACACCAGGCGAATAGGCAAGCGCCAGATCGCGCTGATTGGTCAACTGCTTAGTGGGAGTGACGCTGATCTTCCCCGGAGTGGGAAACTCGTGATATTCGAGGGCAGCCTGACGTAATTGCTGACGCAGGGCTTGTTTATCAACTTTATCTGAATCCATACTGAAGGACTTTCTTCGCTATGTGAATAGCTATTTAATGAGGAGTCAAAGTGAATCTGTAAGATAGTGATTTTAGCAGACCAGCCTCCTATTCGACAGCGATAAGCTAGGGCTAGCCTCTCCTTGGGTACAATCTCTACATGATGTCAGAATTTGATTTAATTGCGCGCTACTTCACTCGTCCTGCACACACCCCTGCGGTGAGTCTAGCCGTGGGCGATGATTGCGCCCTGCTACAAGCACGAGCAGGATATGAACTTGCGATCTCGACGGATATGTTGGTTGAAGGTAGACATTTTTTCCAACATGCTGACGCCAACGCTCTGGGGCATAAATCACTGGCTGTGAATTTATCTGACCTTGCTGCTATGGGCGCAGAGCCTCTCGCTTTCACATTGGCACTCGCTTTACCGAAGCTTGATGAAAACTGGTTATCTGCATTTTCAGATGGACTATTTGCATTAGCAGAGCAACATAACATCGCATTAATTGGCGGGGATACCACCAAGGGACCACTTACTATCTCTATCACCATCTTTGGTGAGATCCCCACAGGCAAAGCATTGCGTAGAAATCGCGCCCAAGCTGGTGATGATATCTGGGTCAGCGGCACACTCGGTGATGCCCGTCTCGCTTTATCAGCAATGCAAGACAAGCTAACGCTAGAAGCAACTGCACTAAATCAAGCTGTACAACATTTGCATCGCCCTACACCACGCAACGCATTAGGACTCGCTTTACGTGATATAGCGCATGCTGCGATTGATGTTTCAGATGGTTTACTGGGTGATCTTCAGCATGTGCTGAAACAATCAAACATAGGCGCCACACTACAAGCAGAAGATTTACCTTTTGGAGCAATACTGAAGTCCACACAAACAACCAACGTATGTCATGAGTTTGCATTAAATGGGGGCGATGATTATGAACTCTGCTTTACTGCACCAACCACAAAGCGAGAGGCCGTACAACATGCCGCAGCCATGTCAAATACAGTTGTGACACGCATAGGTCAAATCACAGCCGCACGCGAGGTAAAGATTGTGAATTCAGCAGGTGTAGCGTTAGCAATCAAGGCAAATTCTTACGATCATTTCAAATCCACATGACGCAAACTGAACAACCACCTACTACTATCTTGCATCCAACTTGGCGATTTATGTTGGCGCATCCTGCACATATCCTTGCACTCGGATTTGGCAGCGGTTTGTCGCGCATCATGCCCGGCACTGTAGGCACACTATTTGGTTGGCTTTGTTTTCATGCATTTACTACACGTTGGCCAGAACTATTCACACCACTCACTTGGGGCATACTCATAGTGGGCGGTTTCATCATAGGCGTTTGGGCGTGTGATGTCACTGGTCGTCATATGGGCGTAGCAGATCATGGCGCTATGGTATGGGATGAAATCATTGCAATCTGGTTAGTGCTCGTGATGATTTCTCCAACTGATATTCGTGCGCAAAGTTGGGCGTTTGTTTTATTTCGTTTTTTTGATATGGTTAAACCGCCACCTATACGCAATATTGAACGACGCTTTAAAGGTGGCTTTGGTGTCATGATCGATGACATCCTTGCTGCGTTTTTTGCCTTACTGGTTATTGCACTCTATGAATTTGTAAGCTCGACAAGCGCAGCGTAATCGTAGAGATCTTTATCGTATGCCATGCGGCGCAATGTATTGCGCCCTACTTACACTCCTTTTTTTTGAATTAAAGGAAACACTAAATATGAACAACATCACAGCACTCGCTGCACAAGCTGGGTCTGCCCTGCAGAAAAAACGCTGGATGTTAGCCACTGCTGAATCCATTACCGGTGGCAGTATTTCACAAGCCATCACAGATATCGCAGGCTCCTCTGCTTGGTTTGACTGTGGTTTTGTGACTTATTCCAATGCATCGAAAACAGATCATCTCAATGTGCCAGACGCCTTAATTGCACAACATGGTGCTGTGAGTGAAGAAGTTGCAGCAGCAATGGCACAAGGTGCACTTGCCAATAGCAATGCACAGATTGCACTCGCTACTACAGGCATTGCAGGCCCAGCCGGCGCAGTTCCCGGCAAACCAGTAGGTACGGTATGTTTTGCTTGGGCGACTGCACATAAGGTGGAAACTGAGCGTTGCGTATTCAGTGGTGATCGACACGCAGTACGTGAACAAACTGCACACCATGCATTAAAAAAATTATGTCATTTATTGGAGCAAGCATGATGTTAGAAAATTTTACATTGACTCAAAAACAGGTCAATGGTGTGAAGATTAATTTTCGTCATGGCGGTAAAGGGCCTCCGCTTTTACTCATGCATGGCTATCCACAAACGCATGTTATTTGGCACAAAATGGCTGATGCATTAGCTGAGCATTTCACTTTAGTGATGCCAGATTTACGTGGTTATGGTGATTCAGAAAAGCCGCGCGGCACGCCTGATCATTTGAATTACTCTAAACGTGTGATGGCACAAGATATGGTCGAGTTGATGCAATCACTCGGTTATGCAGAATTCAATATTTGCGGTCATGATAGAGGTGGTCGTGTTGCACATCGCTTGGCACTTGATCATCCTGCCTCTGTAAAAAAACTCATGTTGGTCGACATCTCACCGACACGCACGATGTTTGAAGCAACTGATCAGCGTTTTGCAAATGTGTATTACCACTGGTTTTTTCTCTCTCAGCCACAACCACTGCCTGAGACACTAATCATAAATAATGCAGAGTTTTATATAACTTATTCTTTAGGTTCTATGGGTGCGCGTGGTGGCACTAGTTTTTTTGCACCGGAAGCGATGGCTGAATATGTACGCTGTTTTAAACAACCTGACATGATTCATGCGAGTTGTGAAGATTATCGCGCTGCTGCCAGCATAGATCTAGTGCATGATCAAGATCATGAACACAACAAAATCGCTTGCCCTGTGCATGTCGTGTGGGGAGAACAAGGCGTTGTAGGCAATATGTTTACGCCTATCGCAGACTGGCAAAAGAAATCTGCTTTGCCCGTCACTGGTAAAGCTTTACCAACAGGCCATTTCATTCCCGATCAAGCACCGGAATTACTTAACAAAGAAATCGAACAGTTTTTTTTAGTTTGATAGCGATGGGAATGTCGCACGATACAGATTGATTGCATCGCGCGTTTCTTTTGCTACGCGTGCTGCAGCCTGAGTAAAGTCTTCATCATCTTTAGGCTGTGCATATAAAATCGCACGTGATGAATTAATCATCATGCCACCACCTTGCGCAGTTTGCCCTGCTTGCACAGTCGCTTGTACATCACCACCTTGTGCGCCCACACCAGGCACTAACAAAGGCATGTCGCCCACTAACTTTCTCACTTCCGCTAATTCACGCGGAAAAGTTGCACCAACCACTAATCCACACTGACCATGTCGATTCCATTTGTCTGCGACTAAGCGTGCAACATACTGATACAAAGGCACACCATCGACTTGCAAAAATTGTAGATCCGATCCACCTGAATTAGAAGTACGACATAAAATAATCGCACCACGGTCTTTCCATTCTAGATAAGGTTCGACAGAATCAAAACCCATATAAGGATTGAGCGTGACAGCATCTGCGCCATAACGCTCAAATGCTTCGCGTGCATATTGTTCAGCGGTAGCGCCTATATCACCACGCTTTGCATCAAGCACAATAGGGATATGCGGATAAGTCTTGCGTACATAATCGCAAATTGCTTGTAACTGATCTTCCGCAGCGAGCGCAGCAAAATAAGCGATTTGCGGTTTATAAGCACAAGCCACATCGGCTGTGGCATCAATCATCTTTTTGCAAAAAGAAAAAATTGCATCCGACTTGCCTTTTAATTCAGCCGGAAATTTATTGATGTCGGGATCAAGTCCAACACACAGTAAAGATTGTTGTTGATGCGTAGCCGCACTCAGTTTGCTAATGAAATCCACACAAGCCTCGATGAATAAGCAGGAATACCCTCATTGTAGCCTGACATGCTATCGTTGCTAAATGAACTCACTCTCACGTAAAGACTTCACCCTACTCGCCCTCTTGACTCTGACATGGGGCATTAACTGGCCCATCATGAAAATCGGCGTGCAATATTTTCCAGCACTGAGTTTTCGCGCCATCAGCATGATTGGTGGGTTAGCTGCGATTTGGTTAGCAACCCGCTATCAAAAAGTCTCGCTCAGTGTGCCAAAAGAGCAGATCATTCCCATCATTAAGCTTGCTATACCCAATATGTTGATCTGGCATGTATTCATGATCTTAGGTGTAAAACTATTATCCTCAGGACGTGCCGCCACCTTGGGTTACACCATGCCAGTGTGGGCAGTGTTAGCTGGTTTTTTATTTTTTCGTGAGCGTATTAATAGCCGCGCTTTAATCGGCATCTTGCTTGCACTCAGTGGTGCGCTCTTACTTTTATCGAGTGAATTTTCTAAAGTGTCAGGCCAACCAATCGGCACTGTGTTCGCCTTAGTGGCTGCTGCGAGTTGGGGATGTGGAACGGTGATGATGAAACGCTCTAACATCAATATACCGACTATTTCACTCACGTTCTGGATGTTAGTGTTCACTAGCTGCATGATGAGTTTAATTGCACTCGTAATGGATCATGCAGCATTACGGCTACCAACAGCGATTGAATGGGCAGCGATTGGTTACAACGCTGTGATCGTGTTTGGGTTCGCTCATGTTGCTTGGTTTAGACTTGCACGTATTTTGCCGCCAGTAGCTTCTAGTTTGTCGGTGATGTTTATTCCGGTGTTAGGTGTATTTGCAGGTATGGCGATGTTGGGTGAAGTCCCACACTGGCAAGATTACGCAGCGATTCTATTGATACTGGCTGCAATGTCTACCGTGCTGTTTCAATCGAAATCAAGTTAATTATTTTATTTTTAAATTAACCGTTTTCATGCACCCACTGCAGTAAATTATCCATTGCTTCTTTTAATTTACCAGCTTCACTATGGTTGACTATGCACACCACGATCATTCTCTTACCTGATCGTGTTGTGACATAGCCTGCAATACCAGCTACTTCTGTCAGGCTACCGGTTTTAATATGCGCAAATGATTTCACACTCAAACTTTCAGCGCGTTTACGCATAGTGCCATCTACACCTGCTAACGGTAATGAAGCGATGAACTCAGGCATGGTTGGACTCATCCACGCTGCTTGCAAAATACGCGCTAGTAATGCTGCTGAAAGTCTATCTGCGCGTGACAATCCTGAACCATTATCAATCACTAATTCAGCTGCATTAATGCCTTTGGCAATTAACCATTGTCGGATTACTGCTGCACCTGCTTCTTTACTCGCAGGTTGATAGCCACGCTCTGCAGCCAAAGTTAATAACAACTGTCTAGCCATGACATTATTACTAAACTTATTAATGTCACGAATCGCATCCGTTAATGCAGCAGATTGCCATTGTGTGATTTCCTGTGCTTGCGCAGGCAGCACACCTTCACGTGTCACACCTTGTAGACTGCCACCCATCTCACGCCATAACTGACGCAGTGAAGAGTCAAAATATTCATTATGGGTTAATGGATAAGCATGTACTGCAATAGTTCTTTCTCCACAAGACAACGCATAGCTGCCGGCGAAGATGATTTTTTTCTGTTCTACACGCAAACCTAATTGAGTACGCCAATCACCACATTCACCAACAGATAATGTCGGCGCACTTAAAGAAAAATCTGTCAGATAAGGTTCAAGCGTGACGCGCACACGCTGACGTGCTGCATCAGGAATAAGTTGTACTAGTACTGACTTTGTATCTAGGAGTAATGCATCAGGCAATGCGTTATAAGCGCGCTCAGGTTTTTGATCAAACTGTGCTGCATCATCTTTGTAGGATGCGAACAAACTACGATCAAGAATCACATCACCCGTGATCTGACGAATGCCAAGCGCACGCAAGCGTCGCAATAATTGCCATAAGTCTTGTTGAGAAAATCGAGGATCACCACTGCCACGAATAATTAAGTCACCCTGCAGCACATCTCCATTTTGTGTGCCATTGGTATAAATACGTGTGCTCCAACGATAATCAGGTCCCAACAAATCTAATGCTGCTGCGGTTGTGATTAATTTCATCAGTGAAGCAGGTTGCACACTAGTCTGTGCATTCATAATCAAGAGTGGCTTAGTGCTTTCCACTGCTTGTACATGTATTGATACTGCACTCGTCGGTATGCCGGCGGATTTCATCGCACCCAATAAAGCTGGAGGTATACGTACCGCTTCATTACTTGCTGCGGTGCTAGTCCATGCCATACTAGCCATGCCTAAAACAAGCATGAAACCTAAGCGGGTCTTGATGTGAGTGTAATAATTCAACATAACTTTGCAATAAATAATGGGTGTTTTTGTTATCTTAAGATACTAATCTTACAAGAATGCTGCACTCATACGACCTAACCTGAAATCGACACTACGATGATTCCTTACTTTACCAGCGAACAAATTCAACAAGC
This sequence comes from Bordetella parapertussis, assembly GCA_945883145.1. GTDB lineage: Bacteria > Pseudomonadota > Gammaproteobacteria > Burkholderiales > Burkholderiaceae_D > Pernthalerella. The sequence goes on from CAMCXB010000005.1 coordinate 22,783, forward strand.
ACTTCCTTTTGACTTGTTGATTCCTGCCTTGAGCGCAGGTTTTAAAGAGAGCATGCAAGTACCACCACGCCATGTGCATCCATTATCTGCAAGCGATGGATCCGTACTCTTACTCATGCCAGTATGGCAGCCTGAACAGCATCTCGGTGTAAAGCTTGTCACTGTTGCACCAGCAAATCGTGATCGCGGTCTCTCTACAGTTCAAGCCATTTTCATACTGATGGATTGTAAAACCGGTGTGCCACTCGCTTTATTTGATGGCGAAGAATTAACTCTCCGTCGTACTGCTGCCGCATCTGCATTAGCTTCTTCACACCTCTCTCGTCCTGATAGCAAACATTTACTGATCGTCGGTGCGGGACAATTGGCTCCCTACATGGCACTCGCACATTGCGCTGTGCGTCCGATTGAGACCATCACTATCTGGGCACGCTCGCAAGATAAGGCGCAACAAACACTGCATAAGATACAAGCAGAAATTGGATCAACAGCTCACCAATACCAAGTCACGCAAGATTTAGCACAAGCTTGTCTACAGGCTGACATTATTAGTTGCGCCACCACGAGCAAAGAACCGCTCGTAGCAGCACGCAATGTGAAAACAGGTAGCCATGTTGATTTAGTCGGAGGCTTTCGACCTGATATGCGTGAAGCAGATGATGCACTGATGGCTGCTGCTTCTTTATTTGTTGATACGTATGCAGGTGCTTGTAAAGAAGCAGGTGATATCGTTCAACCGCAACAAGCTGGGTTGATCACTTCGGCTAGTGTGTTGGCAGAATTAGCGGAATTAGTAAATGGCAAACACACAGGTCGACAGCACGCAGAGGAGATCACTGTTTTTAAATCAGTAGGCACGGCTTTAGAAGATTTATGTGCCGCTAATTTGGTTTGGCAGCGTTTAGGACAATCCGCATCAAACTAAAAAGTTAATTCAACAATAACTTTTAATAATGTGTCTTTGAACTTAGTGCGCTAATTTCAATTGTAAATTGAACATGTATTTTGGATTCACAGCATGCATCAACACTTCTATTGTCAATTCGACAAATCAACGCGAACACCGCAATTATATTTATCCGGCTTTGCTTGAAAAAGGACGACACAGTCCCTATACTTAGCACTCGTTGAGGGAGAGTGCTAACAACTGTCCTTCATTATGGGTTTACCCACGATAAATAAGGCACTGTAAATCACGGTGCTTTCCTATCAATTAATCATAACTTATTGTTTTCAAGGAGTTTTTATGAGCCTTCGTCCTCTGCACGACCGCGTGATCGTCGAGCGTCTCGAACAAGAAACTAAAACTGCCTCTGGCATCGTATTGCCTGAAGCGGCGGCTGAAAAGCCAGACCAGGGCAAAGTACTTGCTGTTGGCAACGGCAAAATCCTCGAGGACGGTAAAGTTCGTCCATTGGATGTAAAAGTTGGCGATACCGTTTTGTTTGGCAAATATTCAGGCCAAGCCGTCAAGGTTGACGGTAAAGAAGTACTGGTTATGCGCGAAGACGACATCATGGCCATCGTGCAAAAGTAATCACGTTGTCTAAACACTCAGGCTTAAGCCTCAGTGATTAGCTCAGTGATTAGTTTAGTGATAGCACGTAGCACCGTCATCTAATAACCAATACGCAAGATACAAGCAACACCAGATAAAATCTCAAGGAGTATTTAACATGGCAGCTAAAGAAGTTATTTTCGGCGACGCAGCGCGCGCCAAAATGGTTGAGGGTGTCAACATCCTCGCCAATGCAGTCAAAGTCACACTTGGCCCTAAAGGTCGTAACGTTGTTCTCGAGCGTTCATTCGGCGCTCCTACCGTGACCAAAGACGGTGTATCCGTTGCAAAAGAAATCGAACTCAAAGACAAGCTCATGAACATGGGCGCGCAAATGGTGAAAGAAGTTGCATCAAAAACTTCTGACAACGCAGGTGACGGTACCACTACCGCTACTGTATTAGCGCAAGCCATCGTTCGTGAAGGCATGAAGTTCGTTGCAGCAGGTATGAATCCTATGGATCTCAAACGCGGCATCGATAAAGCAGTTGCTGCTACTGTTGAAGAACTGAAAAAAATCTCCAAGCCTTGCACCACTTCTAAAGAAATCGCGCAAGTTGGTGCGATCTCTGCTAACTCAGATCATTCAATTGGCGAGCGTATTGCTGAAGCGATGGAAAAAGTAGGCAAAGAAGGTGTGATCACTGTTGAAGATGGCAAATCTTTAAATGATGAACTCGATATCGTTGAAGGTATGCAGTTTGATCGTGGCTATCTGTCACCATACTTCATCAACAACGCGGACAAACAAGTTGCGTTGCTCGACAATCCTTTCATTCTCTTGTGCGACAAAAAAATCTCGAACATCCGTGATCTGTTACCGGTACTCGAGCAAGTTGCAAAAGCTGGTCGTCCACTGCTGATCATCGCAGAAGACATTGAAGGCGAAGCACTCGCAACTTTAGTTGTGAATAACATTCGCGGCATCCTAAAAACTTGTGCAGTTAAAGCACCTGGCTTTGGTGATCGTCGTAAAGCGATGTTAGAAGATATCGCTATCCTGACCGGTGGCCAAGTTGTTGCTGAAGAAGTTGGCATGACTTTGGAAAAAGTAGCGCTGACCGATTTAGGCCAAGCTAAGCGTATCGAAATCGGCAAAGAAAACACCACCATCATTGATGGAGGTGGTCAATCAGTCACCATCGAAGCACGCGTTAAACAAATCCGCGTTCAAATCGAAGAAGCAACTTCTGACTATGACCGTGAAAAACTGCAAGAGCGTGTAGCTAAACTCGCAGGTGGTGTAGCAGTGATTAAAGTTGGTGCTGCAACCGAAGTAGAAATGAAAGAAAAGAAAGCACGTGTTGAAGATGCATTGCATGCAACGCGCGCAGCAGTTGAAGAAGGTATTGTTCCTGGCGGCGGCGTTGCACTCTTGCGTGCACGTGCCAACATCAAAGTTAAAGGCGACAATCCTGATCAAGAAGCTGGCATTAAGATCGTATTGCGTGCAATGGAAGAACCACTGCGCATGATCGTTCAGAATGCAGGTGAAGAAGCATCAGTCGTAGTGAACAAAGTCTTAGAAGGCAAAGGCAACTATGGCTACAACGCTGCGAATGGCACCTACGGTGACATGGTTGAAATGGGTGTACTAGATCCAGCAAAAGTAACTCGTTCAGCTCTGCAAAATGCAGCTTCTATCGCATCATTGATGTTGACCACAGATTGCATGGTGGCTGAATCAAGTGAAGACAAACCAGGCGGCGGTATGGGCGGCATGGGTGGTATGGGCGGTATGGGTGGCATGGACGGCATGATGTAATTGCACTCCGCTTAAGAAAAAACCCGCTTTTTACAAAGCGGGTTTTTTTACGTCCATCAAATTAATTCAGCGTAGTAGATGCGATTGGTTAGCTTAATCGTACGTCATCACATTCAATTCAAATAATAAAAAATAGTCGGTAGGCAGGTACGATTAGCGAAGCGTAATCGTACTTACACAACCAATCAAGTTACACGACAGAAGCAAACATAAAATCATTTGCCGAGAGGTCACTCACACCGATTAAGGTAATGCTATTTCCATCATTTAAATTAATCACCCTATCCGATGGTTGAGTAAGACTTGAGGTAATAGTGAGATCATCAATGCTATCGATATCACCTAGGGATCGCAAATCTATCTTATCCAAGCCGCGTTGGAAATCATAGATTATGTCGTTGCCATTATTTTCTCCAAAGACGAAGATATCTTTGCCAGAAGAATAATTCACATAAGGTACATTTTGATTTGTGTTGCCTCCAAAATCCCCCCACATATGATCATTACCATGACCACTGGTTAACGTGTCATTCCCCGCACCAGATTTTCCGTCTGTGAATTTCGCATCACCATATAAATAAGTGACACTACCTGCCCCATCTGCACCCGTGAGCTTATCGTCACCACCCTGACTACGCTGCATCGTATTAGCATCACCATATAGCGTGTTATCTTTAATATCCAGAGTCAGATGCGAATCACCCTCAATCCCCACACCTATACTCAGCGTATCATTACCACCCTTGCTGTAACTCATAGTTTCAGCATCACCATATAAATTGTTATTTTCAAGTGTATAGATAACTGAAACAACTGTAGTGTCAGTTGAATTGTTAAAAACAGTTGAAGTTATAGTTCCAACACTACTCACAAAATCATTTCCAAGACTAATAATGTCATTACCACCTTGACTATGACTCATAACTTTAGCATCACCATGTAAAGCATTGTCGTAAAGAGAAAATTCTAGTGTTGACAAAGATTGCAATGAAGATTCAAAATTAGCCTGACTGACGATCTTACTAAGATTATTGTTAAAATTATTTCCTAATTCAATAGCGTCATGACCGCCTACACTTTTCGACATATTCTCTGCATCACCCAATAAAATATTATCAATGAGAGAAAAATTTATCAATAAATTAGATACGATAGTTCCTGCTATATTTGAGTTATTATTTATTGATGAAACTAAGATATTCAAATCATTACCAACTGCAAACCTATCATTACCTCCACTACTATCCTGCAGAGTCTTTGCATCACCAATTAATCTATTATCTGATACGGAATATTTTAATTCGATCGTAGTGTCAGCAAATGAATTTTCAATATTCGAGTTATTATTAATAGATCCAATTACAATACTAAAAGCATTACCAACTGAGATAACATCGTGACCACTACTACTATTCCTCATATTTTCCGCATCACCTATCAAACTATTATTTGAAACAGTGAAATTTGAATCTAAGGAAAAACCTGATAATTTTCCATCTTTTGCAATATTAGATATTATTTCAAAAACATTCGAAAAATTATTTCCAACTTCTAAAATATCGTCACCAGCACTACTATTTTTTATACTTAGAGAATCTCCTATTAAAGAATTTTCAGATATAAAATAACTTGCTGCAACTGAAATTTTATCCCTCCCTAATCCTGTTGAAGACACACTGATATCACCAATTGAGTTTTTTAAATTATTACCCACTCCAATCGTATCTGCGCCACTACTACTATGAATCATATTTTTTGCGTCGCCAAATAAGAGATTCTTACTTACCTTATAAGATATCGATTCACTAGCATTAAATGATAAATCAATTGATGACGTAGCTTCAATAGAACCTAGAGTACTTTGAAAATTATTACCAATAACTAGGGTATCTTTGCCTGCAGCACCTCTTTCTATAGTAGCTGCATCTCCAATTAATTCATTGCCAGACAAAGTGAAATCAGCTGATGAATTAGATGAAATTATTGAAGTAGAGGGGTCAATTGAACTATCACTCCCTGTCACTCTAATATCAATTTTACCCATAGTATTTTGAATATTATTACCTACGCTAATCGCATCATCACCAGCACTACTATTTTTTAAAATATCTGCATCACCAAATAAAACATTATCTAAAAATTTAAAGTTCAATAAAATATCGGACTCCACTGTATTACCGTTATTTGAAGAAGCAACCACATCTGCAACAGCACTCTTTAAGTTATCACCAATACTCAAACTGTCATAACCGGCACTACTACTGGTGATGTTTTCGGCATCACCAATTAATCTATTTGATGAAAGAGTAATATTTACTTTTGAACTGGAATTTGCTTGTGAGTTTGAATTTGAATTTGAATTTGAGATAACTGTAATTTTATCTAGTTTACTTTCTATATCGCTACCAACTGCAACAATATCATTACCACTAGAGCTATTTTTTAAACTCTTAGCATCACCAATCAAGGAATTTTTTGAGACATCTAAATCAACGTCAGATGAAATTTTTACACTTGATCCAAAACCAACCTGTAAACCCTGTTTTTTAATTTCAATAATTGAATTATTTCCAACATTAATTGAATCAGATCCGCTACTACTATTTGTAATATTGTCAGCATCACCCATTAAGGTATTGCTTTGAACTTTTACACTGACAGTTGGCGTTGAAAAATCTTCAGTAGAACCATCCTGAATTGAAATACTTAGCTCATCTAATGAAAGAGAAGATGCATTCGCTAAGCTAATAGCATCATCTCCTGCCTTAGCACCATTACTCATAGCAAATGCATCACCATAAATGAAATTCTTAGCATTTAATCCGCCCACTAAGATGTCATTACCACCTTGTACATTTCCCTTCATTCTGTAAGCATCACCGTACATATAATTCGTTGCACCGTTAGATCCACCAGTAATTGTATCTACCCCACCTTTAGCATTACCTTCCATACTATAAGCATCACCATATAAATGATTCGTTGCACCATTAGAGCCACCGGTAATTGTGTCTACCCCACCTTTAGTATTTTCTTTCAAGCTATGAGCATCACCATATAAATGATTCGTCGCACCATCATTGCCGCCTGTGATGGTGTCATTCCCTCCTATAGCATTACCTTTTAAATTTTTTGCATCGCCATAAATTTCATTGATCCAAGTTGCACCAGATTCTCCCGTAAAAATTTCATTTGTAAGATTTCCGGTTTGATTTTTTTTAGTCATTTCTATCCTCTTTAAATAAATTTAATTGATTCATTCTTTGCATTGAGAGTGAGCTTGAAGTACCGACTTGAAGTGCCAGGTCTTTACAGCGCCTTAGCAAGCATTTTTGAAACTGAAGATAGCTCGCCGAGACGCTAACAATCCTTCAAACGCAAGAGGCCTTGTTTGATGAATATCAAACTCAAAGAGGGGCGGTATGTTTTAGATTTTTTGTGGTTTTTATATCACGCGCCATATAGTGCATCGCAAGTACATCGATTGTGGCTAAAGCATCTTGACAAAATGAATCTAATTTATTTTTATTTTAATTTTTTGAAATTTCAGAGGGAAGAAGGCTGAATTTCTTAATCAAGGGCCGAATGGAGAGGGACTACTTTATTGTTTTTTAAATGCGAGGGTAATGCTATGTTGTTTTTAAATGAGGAAAATAAACAACGATTTATTTTGGGATGGGATTGGAATAGTGATTTATATTTATATGCCGGACGTACGATTACGCTGCGCTAATCGTACGCAATCCTATTTTATAAAAATCATAAATCCTTAGATTCACTTCTTCCAAGCTGGATCGCGTTTTTCTATAAAGGCTTGCACGCCTTCTAAGGCAGCTTCATCCATCATATTGCATGCCATGGTTTGGCCTGCTAGCTGATAGGCTGCATCGATGCCCATTTCTAACTGACGATAAAAAAGCTGTTTACCCATAGAGATGGCGACTGCTGGTTTAGCTAAGATGCTGTTAGCGATTGATTCAATTTCTTCATCAAGAAATTCCATCGGTACGACACGATTCACCAAGCCTCGATCGAGTGCAGTAGCTGCATCAATAAAGTCACCCGTTAACAGCATTTCCATGGCTTGTTTGCGTGAGATGTTGCGTGAGAGTGCAACCGAAGGTGTGGCACAGAATAAGCCATAAGTCACACCCGACACCGCAAAGCTCGCTTCTGTGGCAGCCACTGCTAAATCACACATAGCAACTAACTGACAACCTGCTGCAGTTGCTAAACCTTGTACGCGCGCGATCACTGGTTGCGGCATGGTTTGTATGGTGTGCATCATTTTGCTGCACTGATTAAATAACTTTTTATAGTAGTCATTTGATGGTTGTGCACGCATTTGCTTTAAGTCGTGACCAGCACAAAATGCTTTACCTTCTGCAGCCAAAATCACCACACGTATTTGTGGATCTGCTGCGATGAGATTTAACTCAGTTTGTAATACTGTCATCATTTCTTCTGACAGAGGATTAAATTTACTAGCGCGATTGAGTGTGAGTGTGACGACGTTATTTGTTTGCTGTCGCAATACGTAAGGCATCTCAATTGCGGAGTGCGTTGAATTCATGTTGTTCTCCCAGACGAATGCAGTTTTATTCTGACTCTTGTTCTATAGGTTGCTCACCCAATAAAACAGGTGGCACATAATTTTTTAATAATTCTATTCGACTTGCGGGTGTTTCTAGACTAATACGACCTAATGCGCCACTGCGATAATCTAACAGCAAGGTATGGGCGGATTTTTCAAAATCAGGCTCTCCACCTTTTAAACGATAACTGCGTTTTGCTGCTATCGCTTCAATCACACCGACTGCATCTGATTCTGGTTTTACACCATAGCGTGCTGCAAGCAGTGATGGATAACGTTCTAATAATAATCCAGCTAAAAACACAGCGACTTCTTCTTCGATCACTGCATTGACGCCGATGGCATGACTTGCTGCGAGCATTAAGCCATCCGTTGGATGCGCAATCTTAGGCCACAGCATGCCCGGTGTATCGATCAATACCATGTTATTGCCAAGATAAAGACGTTGCTGTGTTTTTGTGATGGCAGGTTCATCGCCTACTTTCGCTACACGTTTTTTTAACAAGGCATTCATGAGGGTAGATTTACCTACATTCGGTATGCCCATGATCATCATACGTAATGGCTTCAATGCTGTACCACGATGCTGAGCGAGTTTCATACATAGTGCCGGCACTTTAGCGACATCGGATGGTGATTTACAGGAGAGCGCTACGGCATGTACGCGCGGTTGACTGGCGAAATACGTTAACCACGCTTTGGTTGCAGCAGGATCAGCAAGATCACTTTTATTCAAGATTTTTAGACAAGGGCGCTGACGTGCATTGCGCAGCTCTTCTATCATGGGATTGGCACTTGCCTGCGGTAGACGTGCGTCCATCACTTCAATCACCAGATCGACTTTTTCCATGGACTCTGCCGCCTTACGGCGTGCAGCATTCATGTGACCGGGGAACCATTGTATGGACATGTATGTCTTTACTCTCTGAAAACCACTATTTTACTCGCTGTGAGCGTGACTTATGCCAGACCCGCTAAGGTACGAATATGCGCAACTGCACTACGCGCTAACGCTGAGAGTTTATACCCCCCTTCAAGACAACTGACGATTCTGCCTTGGCTATAAGTTTCTGCGATTTGCATGATTTGCTTGGTCATCCAAGCGTAGTCGGATTCAACTAATCCCATCTGGGCTAAATCATCTTCGCGATGTGCATCAAATCCTGCTGAGATAAAAATCATTTCCGGTTGATGGGCATGTAGTGCGGGTAGCCAATGCTGTTGCAGTACATCGCGCGTTGTATCACCACGTGCATAAGCTCGCAGAGGAATATTCACCATATTGCTTGGCTTAATCCCTAGCTGATCAGCGCCGCTATAGGGATATAGTGGATGCTGAAAAAAACTCACCATCAATGCCCGCGTATCGTTATGAAATATGTCCTCGGTTCCATTCCCATGATGAACATCAAAATCAACAATAGCGATGCGCTGTAATCCACAAACATCTAGCGCATAGCGCGCTGCAATCGCTACATTATTGAATAAACAAAATCCCATGGAAGCGGTAGACGTTGCATGATGACCCGGTGGTCGGATGGCACAAAATGCATTCTCGATTTCACCATCTATGACAGCCTGTGTGGCTGCAACAGCTGCACCTGCTGCACGTAATGCTGCATGCCAGCTAAAGGGATTGATCGCTGTATCGGGGTCTAATTCAAAATACGTCAATGTCTCTTCGCTTGTGCCGCCATACTCTACTGGCGTATGTGAACGTATACGCTCTATCACTTCAGGACTATGCACTCTTGTGATATCGGCTATTTCTGCTAGCGGCGCTGTGCGATATTCTAAAAAAGGCGCTGTTTGACTAGCAATCAGTTGATCTTCAATGGCAGAAAGTCGTTCTGGTGATTCTGGATGCCAAGCCCCCATTTCATGGCGTTTACAATCAGGATGGGAATAGAGTGCTGTGGTCATGTTGATAGCTATTATGCACTAGCTGTCTATGCTTTTTCCTTAAGCTGAATGGGGACTCAAAAGCTAATAGAGAATGAAAAATATTTGTCATTCCGATAATCAAATTTTCACCTTTAATTTAGTGATGATTTGTCGATTTATCAGTCAGGTGATGCTCTATACTCACGCACCAAACTAGCCATAATCATTTTTAAAGCCTATGCCGAATAATTTTTTCTCTCGCTGTATGCCATTTCTAGTAATGCTATGTATTTTGTCATTGAGTAGCTGGTCGCAAGATGCTCTCGCTAAGAATAAGCCTCAAAAAATAAAACGATCTGCGCCATCAAAAAAAGTCGTTCATAAAAAAATCGCACATGAAGAGGAATACACACGCTTTTCTGATTGGAGTGCTGCCGCTGCCTTCATCGATGAGATGCATGATAAACATGGGTTTGATGCGACTGAATTACGCAAGCAACTTAACCGCGCGCATTTTTTAGAAAATGTTGTGCAGCTGATTAATCCCCCACCTCCGACTAAATTAAAAAACTGGACAGTTTATCGCCAACGATTTATTGAGCCGGTACGTATCAAAGCAGGCGTCGCATTCTGGAATAAATATGAATCACAACTGACACGTGCTGAATCCGAATATGGTGTCCCTGCAGATATTATCGTAGGCATCATCGGCGTAGAAACACTCTATGGTCGTATGGCGGGAAAAATTCGTGTGATGGATGCTTTGACTACTTTAGCTTTTGCTTATCCTAAAACCATGAATCGTGATGCGCGTATGGCGTATTTCAAAAGTGAGTTAGAGCAGACTTTACTGTACGCGCGTGAAAATAATATCGATCCTTTTTCTTTGCTTGGATCCTACGCTGGTGCTGTAGGCTGGCCACAATTCATGCCGGGCAGCATACGACGCTTTGCCGTTGATTATGATGGCGATGGAAAAATTGATTTAAGAAATTCACCACCGGATGCCATTGGTAGTGTGGCGAGTTTTTTATCGCAACATGGTTGGAATAAAAATGCGCCACTCATTTCTCCGATCACAGAAATTTCATCGGATGAAGCACGCTGGCAACCTATGCTCGGGAAAAGTCTGGAAGCAGAATATTCACTCGATGCTTTTCGACAAGCGGGTGTAGTTGCAAGTGATGCACAAGATAAATTTTTATATGGCTTAGTCGATCTTCAAGATGGAGAAAGACCTACTCTTTATTGGTTAGGTAGTGAGAATTTTTTTGCTATTACAAAATACAATCGTAGTTTTTTCTATGCGATGTCCGTTATAGAATTGGGCAGTGCGGTAAAAAATCAACGGACAAAATAATTTTCTGATAGTTATATGCTCTCTGTCGACACAGTACGTATTATTCAAGAAACGCAAGCATGGCTACAACATGTAGTGATAGGACTGAATTTATGTCCTTTCGCTAAATCTGTTTATGTAAAAAATCAAATCGACTACCAAGTGAGCACTGCTTATGATGAAAATATTTTATTAGATGAGCTTAAACTTGCGTTGATAAAATTAACAGAAACTCCCGCCTCAACGATAGATACTAGCTTACTCATACATCCTTATGTCTTGCATGATTTTTTAGATTACAACGACTTTCTTTGTCAGGCAGATGATCTACTGCATGATTTAAAACTAGATGGCGTTTTACAAATAGCTAGTTTTCATCCCGATTATCAGTTTGCTTATGAAAACAAAGAAGATATGAGCCATTACACCAATCGCTCTCCTTATCCCATGTTGCATTTATTAAGGGAAGATAGTCTCGATCAGGCTATTTCTGCAAAACCAGAATGGGAAGAGATAGTGGCAAATAATATTGCAACGATGAATAATTTAGGACAGAAAGGTTGGGAAGAATTACAAAAGAAAATTCATAAGTAAAAAATTTTAATAATTTAATTTTGTTTTTTATTATTTATTGCCGATTGAAGTTAATTTTTTATGACATTATAAATAATATAAAAATTCATTGGCCCGATTAAAAGCTCTGCTTTATCCACTCTCCTTTGCTGAAAGCCTATCAGCAAACTACTTTATCCTCTGATTCGATTAATGCGCTGTTAATCAATACTCGTATATGTCCGCTCCATTTCATAGCTAGATACGATTCAATTTGTTCGAACAACGACTAATTGTATAAATAAAATTTAAACTCTCTTTAAAGCAGATCAAGTCCCTTACGACGTATTTGAATAATAGATATACCCAATTTTTTCAGTGAAGTTTAACAATGTGTGAGATCACACATTACAATTTTCAATAAAAATTTTTATAAGGATTTTCTATAAATGATTTTGGTTCAATGCGTTGGATCAAGAAACATAGAGAAATTCAATTAAACACCAGACTGGTGCAGTATCTATCTCAAAGGCAAAAATTTTCATAAATTTTGATTGAAAAAAATTTACTTTGTTACTGAGTCCCAATAGAATATTGTTAGTAATTTAAAAACAATAATTAACTTTTCACATTTGCCGTTGCATACCTAGAAAGTATCAATCAAGCACATGTTCCATCAACAACTAGTCTCAACTTAACCACTCAGCCTTATGGAAAACATCTCAACATGACTACTCCGTTTGACATTGAAGACAGCAGCCGACTAGCAGATCAAGTTGCATATGATCCAAATAATTTGCTAGATTCCTTGATAGAGAAATTACATTTAAAGAATGATGCTGCCCTATCGCGTGCTCTGGAGGTAGCACCCCCTGTGATCAGCAAAATTCGCCATAGACGATTGCCTGTAGGAGCTTCATTATTGATACGTATGCATGAGGTAAGTGAACTCAGTATTCGCGACCTTCGAGTACTGATGGGTGATCGTCGCGAAAAATTCCGTATCAGTGATAAACAGTTCAAGCCTAAGCAAATGGGAATCTCCGCCTAAAGTCTCTAAAAAAATGCGTGATGCAGTCACTGATTTTGTAACCATAAGCAAAATCAACAGTAGTCAATACTGTAAGTACTGTAGAGTGGGTTAACGACATTTTGTTAGAGGCTCTTAAGCAAGAGACCTTGAGTGTAGGCGTTATTGAATCAGTAGCTTGATGATGCTGATTCAATACAATCGTGATAACTGGCTCTTGATGAGCCAGTTTTTTTTACTATCTTAGGAAAAAAATCAACTCGTGCTTAAGCTGGAAAGACACCGGTTGATAAATAGCGATCACCACGATCACAGACGATAAAGACGATGGTGGCATTTTCCGTTGTTTGTGAAACTCTCATTGCTACTTCACATGCACCTGCAGCTGAGATGCCACAGAAGATGCCTTCTTCTACTGCCATGCGTCTAGCCATTTGCTCCGCTACTGCTTGACTCACATTCTCAACTACATCCACACGCGACTTATCAAAGATACGCGGTAAATAGGCTTCAGGCCATTTACGTATACCAGGAATTTGCGAACCTTCTTCAGGTTGCGCACCAATTATTTGAATGTTGGGATTTTTTTCTTTGAGATATTTCGATACACCCATGATGGTGCCGGTGGTACCCATAGCACTGACAAAATGTGTGACACGACCTTCTGTATCACGCCAAATTTCAGGACCTGTACCTTCATAATGCGCACGCGGATTATCTGGATTGGCAAACTGATCGAGAATGATGCCCTTACGTTCTTTTTGCATTTGATCAGCTAGATCACGCGCATATTCCATGCCGCCAGTCTTAGGCGTTAAGACGATTTCAGCGCCATAGGCTGCCATACTTTGCCTACGTTCTAGGCTCAAGTTTTCAGGCATGAGCAAAATCATTTTATAACCGCGCATGGCGGCTGCCATGGCAAGTGCAATACCTGTGTTGCCACTGGTTGCTTCAATCAGTGTATCGCCAGGTTTGATTTCACCACGCTCTTCAGCGCCTCGTATCATGGAAAGGGCTGGTCTATCTTTGACTGAGCCGGCAGGATTATTTCCTTCCATCTTTCCCAGAATGATGTTGTTACGCGCCGCCGCATCTGCGCCAGGTATGCGCTTTAACTGCACCAACGGCGTGTTACCGACTAAATCTTCTATGGCTTGATAATGCATGAATGGCATCGCTCTCGTGCTAAAAACCACTATTCTAATCGCAGCGAGAGTCGAAGGTGAGAGATCACATTTTCAGACGGATGCTAGGGAATGACCTGCCTTATCAAGAATAGAATAAATCACTGCCATGCTCACCCACAGCAGTGCTTTTGCTGCGGGTGAGATGCTAAAGCCTTGTGGCTATGCTGTGCGACTTATTTTTCTTTAGCCTCACTCTTAGCTGGCTCGGGTTTAGTCATCTCATTAGGTGACTGTGCTTTTTTAGGTTTAGCAGCACTCGCACCGGGATGTGTTTGGCCATTCACAACTAAACCTGCTGCAGATAATTTCACAGCGTTCTTAGCACCCACGCCTTTTACTCTCTCTTCAAGATCTGCCCAGTCTTTAAAATTACCTGCTTTTTTACGTTCATCAAGTATGGCTTTGGAAGTCGCTGGCCCTACCCCTGTAATACTGTCTAGTGCAGCTTGATCAGCTGTATTAACTTCAACAACTGCAAAGGCTTGACTCGCCATTAATGCAGCACCGATGAAGAAGAGTGCAATTTTTTTAAACATGGATTACTCCTATCTTGGTTAAATGAAAGTTATCGACGCAAGCTGACTGACTTACTAGCCGTGCGCGATGAAGCATTAAACGACAAGATGGAAGCTGTGTGACTGAGATATGAAATGATTAATCTGCATAAGGCAGAGATACATCACTTTAAGTTGAATAAATTACTATGAAGCTATTGCTGTTAGTAATGATTCCAAATAAAAGAATTTTTTATACAGCGAAAACTTGCATTGCATTGATTGCATTACACTTGATTCATCACTGAGAGTTCTTCTGTACGACGTGGCGCGTAACTTTCCCAATGACTACAACCAGGACATTGCCAATAAAATTGTTTAGCTTTAAATCCGCAATGACTACACTGATAGCGAGCTAGTTTTTGTGCATAACCTGAGACGAGATTTTTAACTACCGATAATTCAGACCGTCTATCCGGCGCAACCACCATTAAACGTGCTTCAAGTAATTTATCTAAACCGAGCAAGGTCGGTGTACGACGCAGTTCATCACTCACAAATTGATTAGCGACTTCTGGACCTTCTATTTCCAACACGGCTTTGAATATCACTTCAAGCAAATCAACGGAAGGTACTTCGGCATGATAGGCCTTCAATAAATTAATACCTTCTTGAGTACGACCAACGGATCGATAACCATCCATTAAACGCTGTGCGACTAAGGCAACATGAGCTACGCTTTGCTTTTCTACGCGCTCCCATATTTTTAGTGCCGCTTCTATATCACCCTGAGCTAATAAGGCATCACCATTTAAGATCATGGCGCGTACATTATTTCTATCAAATGATAGTGCTTGCTCTAAGGTCACTAAAGCAGCATCAGGACGTGCATGCACTAATTCATCTTCTGCAATCTCACAGTGAAATTGTGCAATCTCTTTTTGAAAATTTCCTGCGCCTGATTCTTGCAATGCTTGTGCTGCAGCTATGGCACGCTTCCATTCTTTTTCACGCTGATAGATTTCTAACAGTGCACGACGTGCCGCAGTGCCGTACGGTGTGACAGCGAGTTGATTAAAGGTTTCTTCTGCTCTGTCTAATAAACCCGCTTTGAGAAAATCTTGACCTAATTCATATTTAGCTTGGCTAGCGATTTCAGGCAATAGATCTGCACGCGCTAGTAATTCTTGATGCACACGCACCGCACGTTCTATGTCACCGCGCTGTCTAAATAATTTACCTAATGCGAAATGTAATTCTGCTGTTTCAGGATCAAGCTGTGCGATTTCTATAAATAAGTCTATCGCTTTATCAGGCTCTTCATTTAATAAGGCATTCAGACCTTTGTAATAACTACGCGGTAAATGTCGTGATTCAGAAATCAAATGACGAATATCAACCCGCGCTGCAATCCAACCTAGCGCGAAGAAGAAAGGAACACTGAGTAACCACCAGGTTTCAAATTCCATGTGGAAGCCTGTCTCTACAAAAAATTAAGGTAAGTCCTGCTACGCATTTCATCTCGACGATGCTAAGCAACTGTTTACATACCTATCTGTTCAATTAAGGTATCGGGCTTTGGCGGTGTAATTTTTGCCTTAGCCGCTGTGTCTGCATCACTTTGTAATTTCTCCAACATTTTTTTCTTACTGACTAATTCACGTCTAGTTCTCAGCAAAATGCCCGTCATGGCAAGCACACCCAAGACGGCACCTGCAATAAAGAAAATCAATAGCAATAAAATCAACGGTGATTTTGCTTGATTATTCAAAAACAAATGCAGCACGACTTCATCGGTATTTTTTAGTGCGAAACTAAAAAATAGGATAAACAAGAGCACCGCTACTATTCTGAAAATGATCTTCATCGTGGTGAGATTAAGTTGTATGACATGAGGTAATTCGTATTGACGATAATTGTACGCGAAACAAAACTGCATTCTGCGATGCGGTAAAAAAAACGGCATCCTAAGATGCCGTTTCGATAGTGTTTAAGACCTAATCATCCAAGATAGGTTGACCAACCATTGCATCAATACGTTCACGCAATTCCTTGCCTGGTTTGAAATGTGGCACCCGTTTTTCAGGCACCATCACTGACTCACCAGATTTTGGATTGCGACCTATGCGCGGAGGCCTGCTGTTTAAAGCAAAACTCCCAAAACCCCGAATCTCGATGCGCTGACCAGATGACAATGCATCCGTCATCGCATCAAGCAGGGTTTTGACCGCAAAATCCGCATCTTTAGCAACCAGCTGCGGATAACGCTCAGCAAGGCGGGCAATTAGCTCCGACTTAGTCATAATCCTGATCCAGCTCAGCTCTTGTTATCGAGTTTCGCTTTCAACAGTGCACCCAGACTGGTGGTGCCAGTGGAAGCAGCTGCAGAATCAGTGGTCATTTTTTGCATGGCTTCCTGTGTTTCTGCGCTGTCTTTAGCTTTAATCGACAGCTGAATGCTACGCGCTTTACGATCTACATTGAGTACTACTGCTTCAACCGTATCACCCTCTTTTAACTGGGTGCCAGCATCTTCAACGCGATCACGTGAAATTTCAGAAGCACGTAAATAACCTTCGACTTCTTCACTCAACTGAATCACAGCGCCTTTAGGCTCGACTGACTTAACGGTACCAGTTACTAATGCGCCTTTGTCATTCATTGCGCAATAGTTATTGAATGGATCACCTTCTAACTGCTTCACACCCAACGATACACGTTCACGTTCAACATCGATTGCCAACACAACTGCTTCGAGCTCGTCACCTTTTTTGAAGCGACGTACTGCTTCTTCGCCAGTCTCTGTCCATGACAAGTCAGATAAATGAACTAAGCCATCGATATTGCCTGCTAAGCCGATGAATACACCAAAGTCAGTGATAGATTTAATCGCGCCTGAAACTTTATCGCCCTTCTTATGGGTGATTGCAAAGTCATCCCATGGATTAGCTTTGCACTGTTTCATACCGAGGCTGATACGACGACGCTCTTCATCGATTTCCAAGACCATGACTTCAACTTCATCACCTAACTGTACAACTTTGTTTGGTGCGACGTTTTTATTGGTCCAATCCATTTCAGATACGTGAACCAAACCTTCGATGCCTTGTTCAACTTCAACGAACGCGCCGTAGTCGGTGAGGTTAGTAACTTTACCGAACAGACGGGTGTTTTGTGGATAACGACGTGACAGACCTGTCCATGGATCATCGCCCAGTTGTTTCACACCGAGTGATACGCGGTTTTTCTCTTGATCGTATTTCAGAACCTTAGCAGTGATCTCTTGACCGACTGTTAAAACTTCTGAAGGATGACGCACACGACGCCATGCTAAATCGGTGATGTGCAACAGACCATCGATACCACCCAGATCCACGAATGCGCCGTAGTCGGTGATGTTCTTCACAACACCCGTTACGACCGTACCTTCTTTTAGTGTTTCCATGAGTTTGGAACGCTCTTCACCCATCGAAGCTTCGATCACTGCGCGACGTGATAACACCACGTTGTTACGCTTACGATCAAGCTTGATAACACGGAACTCCATAGTTTTGCCTTCATAAGGCGTTGTGTCTTTAACTGGACGGGTATCAACGAGTGAACCAGGTAAGAATGCGCGGATGCCGTTGGTGAGAACGGTTAAACCACCTTTGACTTTACCGTTCACGGTACCTGTTACGAGTTCACCAGATTCCATGGCTTTCTCGAGTGATAACCAAGAAGCTAAACGCTTAGCTTTATCACGCGACAAGATGGTGTCGCCAAATCCATTTTCTAGTGATTCGATAGCAACGGAGATGAAATCTCCAACGTTGACTTCGAGTTCACCATTGTCGTTCTTGAATTCTTCGATTGGTATAAATGCTTCTGATTTCAGACCTGCATTTACGATAACAAAATTATGGTCAAGACGAACCACTTCGGCTGAAATCACTTCACCTGAACGCATATCCTGACGCGATAATGATTCGGCGAACAGTGCTGCAAAGCTTTCAGAACCGGATGCTGCTGGGGAGTTAACGGCAATAGACATAGTATTAGACTGGTTAGCCAACTGACGGCGGAATTGCCGGAAGCTGGGTTAGGGTTATTCAACACCCATTAGCGCATTGCGCGCCTTTGGGCACCTTAGAGCAACTTACTACTTTGTTGTACTTGCTTCTTTATACCAAGCGAGTACTTGCGCTACAGCCTCAGCCACTGTTAATGCAGAAGTGTCTAAGACTTTAGCGCCTTCGGCTGGTTTTAAAGGAGCGACTGAGCGTTGTGTATCTCGCTCATCACGTTCCCGCAAATCCTGCAAAAGGGCGGTCATATTAGCAGAAAAGCCTTTGCCAATCAATTGCTTATATCGTCTTTCAGCGCGTGCTTCGACACTCGCTGTAAGAAAAATTTTCAGCTGGGCTTGCGGGAAAATCACTGTACCCATGTCACGTCCATCTGCTACTAAGCCTGGCGCTTTGAGAAAACCATGCTGTAAGTCGACTAAGGCGGCTCTTAATGTTGGCATAGTTGCAATTTTAGAGGCAGCCACTCCAATTTCTTCAGCGCGAATCGCGTCTGAGACATCTTCACCATCAAGAAAAATCTGCTCAGGTCCAAAACGCACATCGAGCGACGAGGCTAAATGGGAAATGGTTAAAGCATCAGTAAGCTCTACACCTTTTTGTATGGCAGCTAAGGCTGTTAGACGATATAAAGCACCGGAATCTAAATAGGAAAATCCTAGTGCTTCTGCTACTCGACCAGCAACGGTACCCTTGCCCGAAGCAGTTGGACCATCGATTGCAATGACTGTAATCATCGTGTTGGTCTCAATCCCGCTGGAGTATGCCGGCAAAGGCTTGGAAATAATCGGGGAAGGTTTTGGCGACACACTGCGGATCGTTAATCCGTACTTGCGCCCCATCGCGTAGTACACCGTTAAGTGACGCGAGAGAAAAACACATAGCCATGCGATGATCATCGTAAGTATCGATTGTGGCGGGCTGTAAAACAATAGGAGGTGTCACACGCAAATAGTCTTGCCCTTCTTCGACTAATGCACCCAATTTTCTTAATTCTGTTGCCATCGCTGATAGACGATCGGTTTCTTTTACACGCCAGCTCGCAATATTGCGCAACATGCTAGTGCCATCTGCATATAAAGCAGCAACCGCAATCGTCATGGCAGCATCAGGAATGTGATTAAAATCTGCATCAATCGCTTTTAATGGACCCTGTGCACTGACTTCTATCCAGTTTTCACCCATCGTAATCTGCGCACCCATTTGCTCTAGTGCTTCCACAAAACGCACATCACCTTGTATGCTCGTTTTGCCCACACCTTCTACACGCACAGGACCACCTGCAATTGCACCCGCAGCTAAAAAGTAAGAAGCAGAAGAAGCATCACCTTCTACATGTATGGTGCCTGGTGTTTGATAATGCTGTCCCGCTGCAATCTTAAACACAGACCATACATCTCGTTCTACTTCAACACCAAAGCGACGCATGAGATTAAGTGTAATTTCTATGTAGGGCTTAGAAATTAAATCGCCTATGACTTCTATGTCGAGTGGCTGTTCACGTGCAATCAAAGGCGATGCCATGAGTAAGGCTGTTAAAAACTGACTCGACACATTGCCACGTACTTGCATTTGACGCGGACGCAAATGACCTCGATGTATATGCAAAGGAGGAAAACCAGGATTACCGGTGTAATCAATGCGCGCACCTACTGCGTTTAATGCATCCACTAAATCACCGATAGGTCTTTGATGCATACGCGCTACACCATGTATGGTGTAGTCACCACCAATAGCAGCCAGCGCTGCAGTTAAAGGACGAATCGCTGTACCTGCATTACCCATAAATAAATCAGCTGCATGCACAGGGAAATTTCCTGCAGCACCTTCAATTGCATAATCTAGACTGACATCATGTTGATGCCATTTCACACCAAGCTTTTGCAGCGCCATCAACATCACATGCGTATCATCAGATGCGAGTAATTCTTTAATTTCAGTAGTGCCTTTTGCGAGAGCAGCTAATAAAAGAATACGATTAGAAATACTTTTAGAGCCCGGCAATCTCACAGTGCCATGTGCTGAGCTTGCAGGCTTTAAATCAATGTGATGGGGATAATGTTTCATTAATCTCCACCTTGCTCATAGGTGCGTTTTTGCTCTGCCATTTCGATTGCATTAATCCATGACTGCCTAGCTGTTTGTGCTTGCGAAAAAATTGTTTGCAAACCATTGCCATCAGCCGCTTGCAATAAGCTGCGCATTTTATTCAGTTGATTAATGTAGATATCAAGCTCTACTAATAAAGCTGATTGATTGGCTAATACGATGTCGCGCCACATTTCAGGCGATGAACCAGCTATGCGTGTGAAATCACGAAAACCACTGGCTGCATATTGAAACAATAAATCAGCTTTGCTATTTGCAGCAATATCATCCACTAAGGCATAAGCTAGAAAATGTGGCAAATGACTGACTGCTGCAAACACTGCATCATGTTCTTCTGCACTTAATTCATGGATCAATGCGCCACAATGCTTCCAAGCTGCACTTACACTTGCGACTGAAACTGATGCATTTTCAGGCAATGCTGTCAGCACAACTTTTTTACCCACATATAAATCCGCTAATGCAGCTTCAGGGCCATTTTGTTCACGACCTCCAATAGGATGCCCTGGTACAAACTGCGCAATTTTTTCACCCAACGCCAATCGTGCTGCTGCTACTACATCAGATTTTGTACTACCTGCATCAGTGATAACTGTTTGTGGTTGAAGATAAGGCGCAATCGACGCTAACACTGCTTGTGTTTGCGCAACTGGCGTTGCAATTAATACGAGATCAGCATCAGTCACTGCAGTGACATCACCGATGGCGTCAATAATGCCTAAGGATTTTGCACGTTCTAGTGTTTCAAGGCGACGACCCACACCAACAACCTGTTCAACCACACCTGCTTTTTTTAAGGCGAGTGCAAATGAACCACCGATCAGTCCAACACCAAAGATAACGATTTTTTTAAAGGGTGGCATGGCTTAATGCATCAGCCTATGATAGTTTGAAGAGCAGCAAGGAATGCTGCATTTTCTTCAGGCAGTCCTATCGAGACTCTCAACCACTGTGGCAATCCATAGTTACCAACGGGGCGCACGATAATGCCTTTTTTAAGTAAAGCGAGATTTACTTTTGCACCTGCATCTTGTGCCTCACCGGCTTTAAATAAAACAAAATTACCAAATGAAGGAATGAAGGTCAGACCCATTTGCGTCAAGGCATGGGTTATTTGTGCGTAACCTTGATTATTTATCTGCGCACTCTTAGCAAGAAAAGCTTCATCCTGCAAAGCAGCAATGGCTGCTGCTTGCGCTAAGGAGTTCACATTAAACGGTTGACGTAAACGATTCATTAAATCAGTCAACTCTGCTTGTGCAATACCAAAACCGATACGCAATCCTGCTAATCCATAAGCTTTAGAAAAACTCCGCGACACAATTAAATTTGGATGTTGCGCTACCCACCCTAATGCATCGTAGCGCTGATTTGGTGGCAAGTATTCTGTATAAGCTTCATCCAATACTATCACTACATGTTTTGGTATGGAACGTATAAAAGCGAGTATGTGATCACCCTCTATGAAGGTGCCAGTAGGATTATTTGGATTGGCAACAAAGATTAGACGCGTATCAGGCTGCACCGCTTTAGCCATAGCATCGAGATCATGACTAAAATTTTTAGCTGGTACAACAATCGCTTTTGCCCCTACTGCTTGAGTTGCAAGCGGATAGACTGCAAATGAATATTCTGAATAGACAACTGATTCACCCGTACGCACTAAAGAACGAGCAGCGAGTTCAAGTATGTCATTGCTACCATTACCTAATGTAATCCATTCAGGTGCTACATTAAATTTTTTACTGATAGTGGCTTTTAAATCGAAGCCATTCGAATCAGGATAACGCGCCAGTTCAGCCACTGCAGCTTGCATTGCTTGTTGCGCTGACTCAGGAATACCTAATGGATTTTCATTCGAGGCTAATTTTATGATCTTAGATTCATCGAGACCAAACTCACGTGCGACTTCTGCAATAGGTTTGCCGCCCTGATAAGGAGCGATAGCACGTACATAATCAGGACCAAATGAATGTGACATAGTGAGTAAAATCAGATTAAAAGATCAGAGCGCAAAGGGATAAGAACCAAGCACTTTAAAAAAAGCAGCACGTGATTGCAAGGCTTGCAGGGCTTGCGCTACTTTTGTATCTTGCGCATGACCTTCGACATCGACGTAAAAATAATAATCCCAGCTACCAGTACGTGCTGGACGTGATTCGAAACGCGTCATGGATACACCATGCTTAGCTAAGGGCTCGAGCAATTCATACACAGCACCCGGTTTATTTGGCACTGATAAAACGAGCGAAGTTTGATCACGTCCCGATGCAGTCGGTGAAAGTCTACCGATGACAGCAAAGCGAGTCCGATTATGTGGATCATCTTGTATGTGTGCATGCGCTATTGCTAAACCATAACGCGTTGCAGCCATTTCAGAGGCGATCGCAGCAATCGTATTATCTTCACTTGCTAAGCGCGCAGCTTCACCGTTCGATGCAACGGCATGTCTTTCAATTTGTGGATAGTGATGATTTAACCAAGCATGACATTGAGCCAATGCTTGTGAATGCGCACAAACACGTTTTACACCTTCTAATGACCCACTCTTGGTCAGCAAACTATGATGAACGGGCAGTGATAATTCACCGCTTATAGATAAAGAAGTTTGCAAGAGTAAATCTAAAGTACGATTAACTGTGCCTTCGGTTGAATTTTCAATGGGTACCACACCAAAATCTGCCGTACCTGCTTCAGTCGCGCGAAAGACTTCATCAATTGAAATGCAAGGCAAACCTGTGACGGACTGACCAAACTGCTGCCACACTGCTTGTTCACTGTAAGTGCCAACTGGACCAAGAAAAGCAACAGTGATGCGTCGCTCTAGTGCACGACAAGCTGACATCACTTCTCTAAAGATAGTCTGCAAATCAGATGATGGCAGAGGGCCTACATTATTTGCAGCGACACGCGCCAAGACTTGCGCTTCACGTTCAGGCCGAAAAACAGGCGCATTAGTTTCTGCTTTAACGTGCCCCACTTCCTGAGCCACACGCGCGCGCTGATTTAATAATGCGAGTAATTGCGCATCAATCGCATCAATTTGCTCACGTAGTGGCTGCAGTTTGTCATCACTCATAGATAGGCAATTTTTATTTTAGTTGCAGAGTATTGTCAGAGTGTCGCTATGCTTAAAAATACATTCATCTATTATTCAACGGAATCGTCCGGCGCTGTATCCGGTGCGGCATCATCGGCAACTACGTCATCAGCAACTGTATCATCTGATGCAGAACCATCATCTTCAGCATCCGCTTCAGCAATACGCTGTAGTCCAGATAATTTCCCACCATCTTCAACCGCAATCAGTGTCACACCTTGTGTTGCGCGACCCATCTCACGAATTTCAGATACACGGGTACGAATCAATATACCGCCTGTGGTGATGAGCATGATTTCATCAGTTGCTTCTACTAGTGTTGCAGCAACCACTTTACCATTACGCTCACTGGTTTGAATCGCAATCATGCCTTTAGTGCCACGACCATGACGTGTATATTCAGCAATCGGTGTGCGCTTGCCATAACCGTTTTCAGTTGCAGTTAATACTGACTGCCCTTCATTTTCAGCAACCAGCAAGGCAATCACTTGTTGTCCGGCTTCTAAACTCATGCCACGTACGCCACGTGCAGTACGACCCATAGGGCGTACATCATTCTCATCAAAGCGCACTGCTTTACCTGAGTCTGAGAACAACATCACATCATGACTACCGTCAGTTAATGCAGCACCAATTAAGAAATCACTTTCATCCAAATCGACCGCAATAATGCCTGCCTTACGTGGATTACTAAAATCAGACAACGGCGTTTTCTTCACTGTGCCTAAACTGGTGGACATGAAGACATAACGGTCAGCAGGGAAGCTACTATGCTCACCAAACAGTGGCAAGACCACCGTGATTTTCTCACTTTCTTGTAGTGGGAACATGTTCACAATTGGTTTGCCGCGAGAGGTACGCGAACCTTGCGGCACTTCCCACACTTTCAACCAATACATACGACCACGATTTGAGAAACACAGCATGTAGTCATGTGTGTTGGCGATAAAGAGTTGATCAATCCAATCATCATCTTTAGTAGCAGTTGCTTGCTTACCGCGACCACCACGTTTTTGCGCGCGATATTCTGATAAGGGTTGTGACTTCATATAACCCGCATACGACAAGGTCACCACCATGTCTTGCGGTGTAATTAAATCTTCTGTTGCGAGATCAGTCGCATTGATTTCAATTTGTGAACGACGCTTATCGCCGCCATTGACGCCATATTCATTTTTTGCTGCGACGAGTTCATCAGTAATGATGGTGGTCACGCGATCTGGCTTGGAAAGAATATCCAACAGATCAGCGATTTGTTCCATCACTTCTTTGTACTCATTAACAATCTTGTCTTGCTCTAAACCAGTCAAACGTTGCAAGCGCATTTGCAGAATTTCCTGCGCTTGATCATCCGATAATTTATATAAACCATCAGCTTGCAAACCATATTGACGCGGCAAATTCGCAGGACGGAAAGCTTCTATACCACCCGCATTCTCAGCACCTGTACGCGCTAACATTTCACGCACTACAGAAGAATCCCACGTACGCATCATTAACTCTGATTTTGCAATCGGTGGAGTTGGCGCTGCTTTAATGATAGCGATGAATTCATCAATATTGGCTAAGGCAACCGCTAAACCTTCTAATACATGACCACGTTCACGCGCTTTACGTAATTCAAACACAGTGCGACGTGTAACAACTTCACGACGGTGTGAAAGGAAGCATTCCAACATCTGCTTCAAGTTCAGCAACTTAGGCTGACCATCCACCAATGCCACCATGTTCATACCAAAGGTGTCTTGCAATTGAGTTTGTTTATAGAGATTGTTCAACACAACCTCAGGTACTTCTCCGCGTTTTAGTTCGATGACGACACGCATACCAGATTTATCGGACTCATCACGAATATCAGAAATGCCATCGAGTTTTTTATCACGCACCAGCTCAGCGATACGCTCGAGCATAGATTTTTTATTTACCTGATACGGCAATTCATCGACGATGATGGCGGTGCGATTTTCACGTCCGTATTCTTCGAAATGCGTTTTGCCACGCATGACTAAGCGACCTCTACCGGTACGATAACCATCACGCACACCAGAGACGCCGTAGATAATGCCGGCAGTCGGAAAATCTGGTGCAGGAATAATTTCAATTAATTCATCCACCGTGCAATTTGGTGTTTGTAGTAAATGCAAAGCACCGTCTATGATTTCAGTGATGTTATGCGGTGGGATATTGGTTGCCATACCAACCGCAATTCCAGATGATCCGTTGATCAACAGATTTGGAATGCGAGTAGGCAGAACAGAAGGTTCTTTTTCTTTGCCGTCGTAGTTAGGTACAAAGTCGACGGTTTCTTTTTCTATATCAGCCAGTAATTCACTAGCAATCTTATCTAAGCGACACTCGGTGTAACGCATAGCCGCTGCATTATCACCATCAATCGAACCGAAGTTACCTTGACCATCTACTAAGGTGTAGCGCAATGAAAAATCTTGCGCCATACGTACCAAAGTATCGTAAATCGCTTGGTCGCCATGTGGGTGATATTTACCCATGACTTCACCGACTACACGCGCACACTTTACATAGGGACGATTAAATACATTATTGGTTTCATGCATAGCGAATAAAACACGTCTATGCACTGGCTTTAAACCATCTCTGACATCCGGCAATGCGCGACCAACGATGACGCTCATAGCGTAATCGAGATAGCTTTTGCGCATCTCTTCTTCGAGTGAAATTGGTATTGTTTCTTTTGCGAATTGATCCATTGTGGGGCCGGTGAGTTGAAGCAAAAATGCAGATGTAAATGACTGTCCGCAGATTGCGAACCTTGATTTTGAGAACTCGAAATTTTACCACGTTGACCACCCTTTAGCCCTGTTTCTTACTCTGAAACCGCCCCCTTCTGACTAAATAAAATTTGTCAAATAAAACTCACCACCCACTGCCTTCATTTGATTTTTTGTAATGTATTTACCCGCACAACTGCCACACTCACTGCGAGACAGCGAAGCATGATTGTTTTTTATGACAACGCTTCCCACATACAGACTTAATCATCACTCAATCAGGAGAAATACTATGCAACCGCTCATCCGGCTCAATCTCACGCTGCTGATTTTTTATGCAGGCCAGTCACTCGCCGCCAGTCCTAGTTATCCGGTGGTAGATGGCAACGCTGGTTATCTGCAAGACGCACGGGGTAATGCCGTTATTAGCACTAACGGTAACTGCTGGCATACAGGAGGATGGCGTCCTGTCTTAGCAACCGTCATTGGTTGTGATGGCGTAGTGGCAAAAACAAGTGCAGTCAGCGCGCCCCAGATACCAGCTCCACAAGCACCGCCTGCGCAAGTGATTGCAAAAGCACCAGCTGCCCCACCACCACCGATTGAAACAGTTGTTGAAAAAATTACCTTAGATACGGATGCTTATTTCGACTTTGATAAATCAGTACTCAAAAAAGGTGGGGAAGATAGCCTGAAATTATTAGCCAACCGCCTGTTAGGTATGTCTATCAAAGTCATAGTAGCTACAGGACACACGGACGCAATTGGCGCAGAAGCCTATAACCAAAAACTTTCTGAGCGCCGCGCAGCTGCCGTTAAAAGCTATTTACTATCGCAATCTCTACCTGCTGATCGCATCTATACACAGGGCAAAGGTGAAAGTGAGCCAATTGCTAGCAATAACAATAGCAAGGGTCGATCAGAAAACCGTAGGGTTGATATAGAAGTTGTGAGCACACGCCAGCAAGTTGGTCATAAAGATTAAGTTCTTCACCTTTGGGCTTAGTAAAAAACACGATCAGCTGCAAATGTTGATCGTGTTTTTTAGCTTCGAGGCACCCTTCACAGCAGATATTTAAGCTGAATTTAAAAATAAATTAATAAAAGTAAAATTATTTTGAACAAGCTCAATTATTTTCCCTTAAAATATTGCTTAATTAGCATTTTTACTGGAAGGGGTTTTTATGAAATACAAAAGTCTATTGATTGGTGTGTTGAGCAGCTTAGTCACCGTACTTTTCGCCAGCACTTACAGTGCACAAGCCGCAAATAAATCACCCAGAGGATATTGGGTCGACTCAAGTGGAACTATTGTTCGTAGCGGCACAGGACTGTGCGTACGAACCGGCACTTGGGAGCCTGCTGATGCAGTTGTGCCTGGCTGCGATGGTGTTCCGCTGCAGTCAGCTGAACCTGTAAAAGAAAACAAAACTGCACCTGCAGCACAAGCTGTTAAGCAACCTTCCCCAGAACCAGTCGCCGCACCAGCGACAATCAAATCGGAAGAAACACCAAAAGCAGCTGTTATTCCACCTCCAATAGCAAAAGTCAGCCTCACGACTGACACCTCCTTCGGCTTTGACCAAGCTACTTTGCGACCAGAAGGCATGAACCGCTTAAAGAAACTACAAACAGAATTACAAAATGCAAAGGTAGATAGCATCCTCGCAACCGGCCATACTGATAGCATAGGCAAAGCTAGCTATAACCAAAAACTATCTATTCGCCGTGCGCAGGCCGTTAAAGATTATTTGGTTAAATTAGGCATTCCATCTGATCGTATTTTCATTGATGGTAAAGGTGCAACTCAACCTGTAGCCAGTAATAAAACTTCACAAGGCCGTGCACGTAACCGCCGTGTGGATGTGGAAGTCATCGGCACCAAAGCACCTTAATTAAACTAATCTAAACTCAATTAAACAAAGGCTCTGCTAACTGTAAGAGCTTTTGTTTTATTTTTTGCTACTTCAAGAACTACCGCTAAAGCCTCCAACAAGCATTCCAAAGTAAATCTCCAGTTTCCGTTATCATCTCGAGATGAACGCCGATCCTTTAGAAATACAAAAATTCAGTGAACTCGCACATCGTTGGTGGGATCCCACCTCAGAGTTCAGACCTCTGCATGAAATCAATCCATTGCGATTGGAATGGATTAATGCGCGTGTACCTCTCGCTGGCAAACAAGTCTGTGATGTCGGATGTGGTGGCGGCATATTGGCTGAATCCATCGCCAAAAAAGGCGCAACAGTCACTGGCATTGATTTATCAGAAAAAGCACTCAAAGTCGCTGATCTACATAGCCTCGAGTCAGGTATCAAAGTTCGTTATGAACTCATCTCAGCAGAAGAACTCGCAGCGCGTGAAGCAGGACAATATGACGTCGTCACCTGCATGGAAATGCTAGAGCATGTTCCGGATCCTTCTGCCATCGTGCAAGCGTGTGCAAAGTTAGTCAAACCTGGTGGACATATTTTTTTCTCCACACTCAATCGCAATCCTAAGTCTTATTTGTTTGCCATCATCGGCGCTGAATATGTTTTAGGACTACTGCCACGTGGCACCCATGATTACGCAAAGTTCATCACACCTGCTGAGTTATCAGGTTTTGCTAGAAAAGCAGACTTAGAAGTAGAAGCGCTTAAAGGGATGACGTATAACCCGCTGACAAAAATTTATTCGTTGAATCAAGACACTAGCGTTAACTATCTAGTTGCAACAGTTAAACCTACTTGATTTCATACAAATAAATCATGTCCGCATTTTTAAACTGATTCACTCACTTAACTTTGTTGGAAAACCATAGTTAATACCTTCCATCTTTTTACTATGCTCATTCCACAACTACCTTTACCGCGTGCAGTCCTATTTGATTTAGATGGCACACTCGCAGACACCGCACCTGATCTTGCTGCTGCAGTTAATCTCATGCGCGCACAACGTGGACTTGCACCTACACCTTATGAACAACTCAGACCACTTGCCTCAGCAGGTGCACGTGGATTAATCGGTATAGCATTAAACAAAACACCTGCTGATGCAGAATACGATGCATTAAGAGCAGAATTTTTAGATAACTATGCCGCTCACATCGCAGATCAAAGTAGCTTGTTTCATGAAGTACCAGAACTACTGCAACAACTAGAACAACAACAAATCTTATGGGGCATCGTTACCAATAAACCTGCGTTTTATACCGATGCACTCATTCCACTCATAGGACTAGCGCACGCATCTTGCATAGTGTCAGGCGATACAACTGCACACGCCAAACCTCACCCAGATCCACTCATAGAAGCAGCACGTCGTATCAATCTCAATCCAACCTTATGTTGGTATGTTGGTGATGACTTGCGTGACATACAAGCCGGTAAAGCAGCAGGAATGCCCACCATCGCAGCAGCTTGGGGTTATTGTGGCAACACCGAACCGCAAAGCTGGAATGCAGATTACATTGCCAACACCCCTAGCGACCTACTCACACTCCTATCGCATGCACAAGATTGAGTTCTTAAAACATCAGCTATAAAAATCACCAATTTTTTACTGCTTGATTGCGCTACAATGAAAACTCGCTTGGGGGCGACCTGGTTTCGACAGGGATTACAAAGCAGAGCAGGGCATACCGAGGGCTGGTCACCTCGTAAAACCAACCGGAAATGCTTAAATGCAAACGATGAAACTTACGCTCTCGCAGCGTAAACCTCTAAAAACTTAATAACTTTTTAGCTCTACACCGTCTTGTTCCTGGGGCGGGCTGGTAACAGCAGTAGAGTCATACACAGGAAATCGCGTTGTGTCGGGTCACTTGGCATAGCGTTAAACAAAAGGTGACTCGTTTACTTGCAGCGTGTGTGTCCGCGACAGGTAAATCAAATTAAATGACAACACTAAGTATGTAGAACTGTCTGTAGAGGATCTTTGGACGCGGGTTCGATTCCCGCCGCCTCCACCAAATAAAAGACCACCCTTTGGGTGGTTTTTTATTTGGTGATTGCGATGATATCGACCAGCGGCCACGCGGGGTAAGCAGGGAATTCATGCCGCATGCGGCATGCCTGCGAACGGATTTGCGCTTGCAAGCGCAAAGACCGGGAGATTCCAGACATCACACATACCACCCTTTGGGTGGTTTTTTATTTGGTGGTTAGCGCTGCTATCATTCCGCGTCCACGCGGGGGTGTAGGCAGAGTTTCGATGCGCATGCTCTACGCTGCCGTAGCGGATTTGCTCTTGCAAGCGCGAAGACTGGGAGATTCCAGCCGCCTCCACCGAGCTAGATTTGACTTTCATCTTACTTAATTGGCATACTATGCCAATTAAGTTTTAGAGAGCCCAGTATGCCCACACGCAATGTCGTACTCACTGAGCATCAAGCATCGCTGGTCGAGCAACTAGTTGAAAGCGGTCGCTATCAAAATGCTAGTGAGGTTCTTCGCGAGGGACTTCGCCTCGTTGAACAACGCGAAGCCGAAGATGCTTATCGCCTCGAAGCACTTCGGTCTGCGGTAGAGGAAGGCATACAAAATATCGCTGAAGGAAAATTCAAGGCTTTTGAGAAAAAAGAGTCATTGCGAGCTCACCTGAAATTCATCACTTATAAAGCGATTACTACTTAATGAGCTTGGCCTGGCACATTCATCTAGCAGATCAAGCTGAACAAGATTTACTCGACGTCATTCGATGGACAAATGAAAATTTCGGTACGCGACAAGCAGAGCAATACGCCGAAACTATCGCACTAGCGATTGAGGCCTTGCATGATGGCCCAGAAATTTTAGGGGCTAAGTTACGGTACGATATTGCTGAAGGAATTCATACATTACATGTGGCAAGACAAGGCAGAAAAGGACGCCATTTCGTGGCCTTCTCAGTATCGGAAGGACACATTATCAATGTCCTTCGATTACTTCATGACTGCATGGATCTCGCCATGCATCTTCCCGAAGACAACAAATAACAAAATTAGTCCTACTCTTCACCATTAATCGCTAACAATTGTTTATAGCTACAACAACTCTAACTCGCACTCTGTCTTTCATTGTGCTTATAGGTTTTAATGATCTGTTATCCAAACTTAGTTATTGATCAATCGATGCCATCACAATTACCAATAATTGAGTTTGAAACCAAGCGCTTAATCTGTCGCCAATGGCAACCAAGCGATCTTCCATCATTTGCGCGCATTAATGCAGACCCAAAAGTAATGGAGTTTTTCCCTCAACTCTTATCAGCTTTTGAAAGCAATGCTCTAGCAGAGTCATTTAAAGATTTTATTGAGTTACACGGCTTTGGATTATGGGCAGTAGAATTAAAAGAGTCGAATGAATTTATTGGATTTGTAGGACTGGCTATACCAACTATAATTTTTCCTTTCTCACCCTGCGTTGAGATCGCTTGGCGAATCGGAAGTCGGTATTGGGGACAGGGCTATGCAACTGAAGCCGCAAAAAAAACTTTGCAAATAGGATTTGAATTGTTGGAACTGAGTGAAATCGTTTCATTCACGACCATCAAATACCTGCGCTCCCGCTGTGTGATGAAAAAATTAGGTATGCAAGAAAATCGAATGACTTTTAATCATCCGAATCTACCAATAGGTCACGCCCTAAGAGAACACTGTTTATATCGATTACAGCGTGATCAATGGCATCCTATAATTTAATTGAATCTATTTTTACTCTTGTGAATAATCAAGAGTTTGTGTACCTGAGTTCTGTGAAGAATTAGTATCTACACCCACTTCAGGAAAACACATACGACTACCATTCCATTTTTGACCGCACCAACAACTACCCTCATCATTGATGATGCAGGTGCCACTACCACAGCAACGTTCGTCTTCCATGATACTCTCCACTACTATCTGATTAATTAAATGCAAACTAGCGTTATGTTTTTTGATTACAAAAATATACTTACTTCTAATGTATTACAACTAAGAATTACACATAAATTTTCTGTTTTCAAATCAACTCACAAACTATCTCTATGACTAAAAATCGCGCCATACAAATTAGAAATAAAATGGCAAAAAGTTATCTCATATTTGCAGCTGTATTTATCGTACTTTTCGGCAGCATCACACTGTTAGCTTTGTTCATCACACGATTAAGTTTGTAACAAGTTCAAACAATACTAGGCTACTAAAAAAATTTACGCTGAATGAATAAGCATCAAGGTGTGAGCCACTCCCAGGACTCAGTTAATATTCGCGCACGCCTATGTCCATCACGCCCTAACTCCAGCCAGTCCATCTCAGTGACCGAAGCATTCAATACTGTGAAATAATTTTTATGTGAGGTCGCCATAGTTGTATTGACTGCCTCGCACCTTACTGTTTCCGGAGCATCTTGTCCCAAGTAGTCATTCGCTGCAGCTGACTGACTGACGCGCTGCCACCGCTGCTCAACTTCTATACCACTTGTACTCGCTTTAATATTGACCCGCACGCGAAGCTGCCAATTTAAACGACCACTCCAAAACACAAATAAACCAGCCTGCTGCTTCATAATTTCAGACACTTTAGAACTTCTCTCATCGGTATAGATGACCAAGTTACTTTGAACTACATCCACCTCACGTAGCACAACCGTGCGCGCATTAACCAATCCATTGTCTGATGAAGTCGCCAACACAGGAGTTCGCCATGCATGGTGGCGATCCTGAGTAGCTCGCACTAGCTCTTTCCAGATTTGATGGCGAATTTCTTGAGGGGTGAGCAAGTAATTTTTCATTATTCACTACGACTGAAATTTAATAGGTACTTTATAAAAAGCTGACACATGAACTAAGTTGTCGCTAGCGCTATTTATAAAATCATCTCGGTCATAGTTTGAAAGTTGTAAAACTAAAGTCAATACGAATAGCTGTTAAGTCAACTACGATTAAAAAACTCTTAACGTCTGTCCAAACGTGAAGCCCATCTTTGCAGCATAGGCCGCCATCGTAAGAAAAATTTATAAGTCCATTCCATCACCCAAACCGCTCCTGGCAGACGACCAACAAAGGCAAGCCAACGCCAGCCAGGCAAGACAGACCACAAGGCTAGAAAAGCTTGCGCTCCACTAAGAAGCTCGCCATTGCGACGTTGCACATGAAATCGAGCCAATAATTGTTCTCGCGTAGCCCCAACTGGTAAAGCACAAGCTGAATTGCTTACATCAGCAAAACATACCGACGAGTCAGGCTGTAACGGTTGCAGATCGCGGTAAATATTAATTTCACGTCTACATAACGGACATGCACCATCATATAAAACGGTGAGCGCTGGAACGTTATGTTGAGATTCTTTCATTGCTGGTTTTACCATCTTGGCTTTTTAAAAAATCTGCTTAATAACAAAACCTAGCAGCACACTTTTTGGCATCACATACATGTCGCAGCAGCATCAAAAAGTCAAAACTCGTGCAACGTATCTGATTTTTAAATGTGACGACATACAGCAACTGCACCGCGTGAACCTGCACCTACCAAAGCACACCACAGGCGTAATATAACGCCGTGTTTATCAGTGCCGTGTGCTTGAGCTGCTTCTTCACGGTGTTTGACTTCATCTACCTGACATTGCAATAAAGTTAGGCGTAATGTATCCAACTCAGGAAGTGAAACTAATGCTCTTACTTGCTCTTCATAATGATGATCAACAAAAGTTTCTACGGCCTCAATCGTGGCATACACTGCCTTAGACCCAAACAGCGCAGGCATTGCACCTGTGAGAAAACCTGCTAGCCGCCATAAAGGTAGTAATAAGCTAAAGTGATTTTTAGGCAACCAAGTTTCGATCTGTGTCAGGTGACTGCGTTCAGTAGATAAATGGTGCTGTGCGAATACGCGTAACACTGGGTCACGCGCAATGAACAAAACGCCTAAATAAATGCATACGGCTCCCACCTCACCGGCATGGTCGGTACGCAGATCAGCCAACACCTGCTGAGGTAGTTGATCGCCAGGAGCCCGCAGCGTTATGCAGGACTCAACATTTGAAACATGGCCAACACTCGATAACGATGTGTTGGCCAACTCATTCAACATTAGGCTTTTTTAGCCCAAGCACTACACCACGCTTTACCAGCAACCTGCTTACCAGCAAACAATGGGCATGCTCCAGCGGCATCGCTAGGTTTGCCTTGATACAAAGCACAATTGCTACAAACTTGTCCGGCCGCATATTGTGGATATTTCTTCTTATCAGCCTTAGTTGCATCAGCAACGTAACCTAGGGCTACAGCTTGAGCGTCTTTTTCGTCAAGCTTACTTTGTCCATAGGCTGCGCTTGATAACAGGGAGCCACCAGCAGCAAGGGTCATTAGAAAAGTGCGTCGAGTTGTGTTCATAAGAACTCCATTAAAAAATAAACTAAGGTAAATTGGAAAGCGCCTTTAAGATTTTTTCTCTTAAGGACTGCATAACTGTTAATACAAAGGCAATCTAAAACCCATGTTGTTTGAACGAAGAGTAAATATTCAGAATACCTAAAAAATCTAAATCTTTAAGCTGAATTGATGTTGCTTCATTATTATAGTACAAAGCATTTCATTTCCAACTCATTTGAGAGAAAATCAAAAATATCTGCCATAATTTAACTCATTTCCAACTCAAATCTTCTTTAATGATCACAATAGAGCACGGCCGTGATGCTTCCGATCTCGCCAATTCCTTGCGACCGAGCTACCGAAGTGGCGCAGTAGCTCGAATGGCGGGTATGCCTGTAGCCACTTTGCGTATTTGGCAACAGCGCTACCAAGCAGTTCAACCCATCACATCTGCCTCTGGACAGAGGCTTTACTCTGCAGCTGATGTCGAGCGTGTCTCTGTACTGCGCCGACTTACCGAAAAGGGGTATGCGATCGGCTTACTCGCTGCGTTAGAAACCAGACAATTACTAGAGATGATGCATGTTTCAAAATTAACTCGGTCATCTATCGATGTGGAGATGCAGTCAAAACAAACAACGATTAGTATCGTTGTCATTGGGAAGGCGCTAGCACGCCGGTTAAAGCGTAAGAAATTTCAAACACTTAATGGCTTAACACTTAAATGGGTGGGTTCATTTGATTCGTTAGCTGAATCAACTCAAGCTGCCCAAGGTTCGACCGGACACAAAGTAGACTTTTTAATTATGCATGTAGCTAGCTTACAGCCAGGTGCCCAACAAGAATTACGTGTTGCGCAAGAAGCTTGGCAAGCAAATTCAACCGCAGTGGTTTACGGTTACTCCAACACTGCCGCGCGTGCAGAATTTGTTAATTCGGATACGCCCTTGTTACAAGATCCTATTGATGACGAGTCTATATTTCAGTGGGTTTCGGAATTAGTAATCACTTCTTCTAATAAAGATAAACGCCACACTATCAGCAAGTTAGATAATCAAAATATAGATGAACTCACAGAAAGAGAAGTATCAGCACCTAGGTTCACCGATGATGCATTGACAGCCTTTGCTGCTATGTCTTCAACAATCGCTTGTGAGTGTCCTAGTCATTTAGCTAAGCTACTCATGCAAATTTCTCACTTTGAAACTTACAGTAGTGATTGCAATAACCGGAATGCAGTCGACGCGAAACTTCATGCTTATTTGCACGAGATATCAGGAGTAGCACGTATGCTGTTCGAAACTGCTTTAGAGCATGTGGCTTTAGCAGAAGGCTTGCCGCTTCCTTCCCACAATTCCGAAAATATTTAAATACAACGATATTGATGAACTTGTTGTTGATAAACGTTTAGCCCAACGCGCTTCTGCCATAAAAAAATCGACGTAATCGTCACTATGAAAAACAATTCATACGCCACAGCCTCGACCATCACTTAGAGATAGATAGATAGATAAAAAAGATATCAATAATTTTTTGAAACCGGATGAAATAGATTTGTAGTTTGAAAATTGATATCAGTTTATTCATTATGAACAGCCACTCCATCGCTTTCTTTCTCAATCTTGTTAAATGGCCGATTGCATTACTCTTTGCAGGTTTTTTACCTGCTGCTGTTTTAACTTTTTATGATCTTGTTTTACTTAGTCCTACTTACATAGAATTCTTTGCGCAATTCATTGCCGGTCTGTTTGCCTATCTATAACTTTGGCAAACCATGCTTCGCCACTCACGTTTCACTTTCCTTAGCACGCTAGAACATGAGATTACGCATTGTATTTTTGCTTGGTTAACTTTAAATAAAGTAACCGGCTTACGAGCGACTTTGCGCGATGGTGGACGTATGACGTTTACTGGCGCATCTAACTGGCTCATCTCTACTGCGCCCTATTTTTTTCCTACAGTCACAGTCCTCTTACTCGTAGCATTTGTTTTTATTGATAGCAGTTGGAAAGCTGTGATGTTTGGATTAATTGGCGTCTCGATTGCGTATCATGTGACCTCAACGTGGGCAGAAACACATCATGCACAAACGGATTTAAGAGAAAGCGGATTTGTATTTTGTTTATTGTTTTTACCTACCGCGAATGTGATGTGTTACACCTTAATACTCTCGTATATGGAATCTGGCTTTAAAGGCTTAGGTTTAGTTTTGCACTCATTATGGATGCATCATTACAACCCTATTGTTTTATTAGCTGCATATTAAACACTCATCTTTAAAATCTTACATCTACTTTGCACAGGCCAACCGCAATAGATTGTCAGAGTCATCAATGATGCCTTGCATGTGGTGCATTGCATTGCGTCCCACCTAAAACTCATTGAAATCGTAGGGATGATTAGCTCAGCATAATCGTCCGTGTGATTTTGAGATTCGTACGAATACGCTACGCTATTCGTACCTACGCAAACTGTGTAATTAAAGCTCAAAAACAAAAAGGCCCAAAAAGGGCCTTTTGCTTATTCATCGCAAGAGCAATTATTTCTTTTGTACTGTTTCCAAGAATTTGATAATCGCTTTGATTTCATCATCAGCAATCACACCACCCCAAGTTGGCATACCCATATCTGGGCGACCTTTAGTTATGGTGGTGTAAGCCTCTTCACGCCAGGTTTCTTTGTAGCGCATAGAGAGTTTTCTTAAGTCACGTTCTGATTGTGGACTAGCACCATTCTGACCATGGCAGTGTGAGCATTTGCTGTTAAAGCTAGCCTTAGCATCGATAGGCTCACTTACTTTAATCATGTTGGCGCTTAAATCAGCTTGCTGCGCAACTGCGTGCTTAGGTAATGCAGGTGCAGCATGCTGCACTGGTGCTTGCATAACTCCTACAGCAATACTACCTGACACGGTTGACCATGAACCCTTAGCCTCAAGCGCTATTGGTGCAGCTTGTGGGAAACCATACTTAGATTGCAGCTGTTTAATTTCTGGCTCTAAGTCAGTCAACGCCTGATTAATTTTATCTTTTAATTCAGGCTTGTTTTTAGAAATTGCAACAGCCACTTGACCATTCAATCCCTGACCTGACACTGGCGTTACTTTCCAGCGTCCTTGAAATTTTTTCTGGTTATCAAAACCAGCACTAGGACCCCACAAAATTCCGGCATCCACTTCACCTGCCGCTAAGGCTGCGAAGATTTCATCTTGATTCAAATAATTCTTAGGCTGATAGCCCTCTTGTGTAGATAACATCAAATGCGGTGGCGAACCATGCATCACACCAACACGTTTACCTTTTAAGTCATCAAGAGAAGCAAAATTAAATGAGTTTGCAGCAACAACTGCGTAACCTACATTTAAAAATGAATGACTCTTTACTAAACCTCTGACTTTGTAGTCAGCACTTGCAGGTAATGCAAAATAAGCGTCACAGCTATCCATAGTGTTACGGATAGCTCTGCGCTGATTGTAAGACAACCACCATACGTACTCGACTGAGGAGTCCAAGCGCTTAGCAACCAAATCAGCTAAATCTATGTACAAACCTTTTTCTGCGCCTTCAGATTTACTGAAAGGCAGATTGTCGGGATCTGAACAGAAACGCAAGGTATCTGCTTTCGCCATCGACAAGGACAGCACACCCGCTAGAAGCAAGGTAGCCTTCAAAGCGATAACTGATCTTTTTACTAGCAACTTGGACATCTCATTTACTCCAATTAGTTAAGTGCGAAAACGAATAACGTGCCGCCTTCTGGGCTAGCGTTAACCATTTTTTCACCGATTTCACCGAGGAACGCAGGGATAGACTGTGTACGACCTGATACAACAGCAACGTATTGCTTACCGTCGATGGTGTAGGTCATAGGAGCAGCAGTGATACCTGAACCGGTGTTGAACTTCCAGAGTTCTTTACCAGTTTTGCCGTCAAATGCACGGAACATACCTTGGATGTCACCAGCAAATACCAGACCTGATGCTGTGGTCATGGTGCCGCCGTTGAATGGTAAGGAGTTCTTATTCATCCAAACAGTTTTTTGCGCAACTGGATCCCAAGCTTTCAATCCACCGCCGTGACCGCCAGGGCCCATTTTGCCCAAGTCAAAGTTCACTGACAGATAGAACTGACCACGTTTGTAGTCTTCTTGGATACCTTCCATGTCCATACACAAGTTCATGGTTGGGATGTATACCAAGCCAGTTACCTTGTTGTAGCTCATAGGCATCCAGTTTTTGCCGCCTAACAAGTTAGGGCAAACATCAGAAGCTTTACGCTTTAAACCAGGACGCTTGCTGTTATTTGGCGCTTCAATTGGAGCACCAGTTTTGAGGTCGATACCAGTTGCCCAGTTAACGCCATCAACGAACTGCTTAGCAGACAACAGTTTGCCGTTTGCACGATCGATCACATAGAAGAAACCGTTACGGTTTGCTTGCATGATCACTGGTGTAGTTTTGCCGTTCATTGGTAAGTCAGCAAACACTAATTCGTTTACGCCGTCGTAGTCCCATGCATCATGCGGTGTGAACTGATAGTGCCAAGCGATGTTACCGGTATCAGGATTCATAGCGATCACTGAAGCGGTGTACAAGTTGGTGAATTTACCTACTTCTGAACTGTCGTTACCACGAACAGCTGCAGCCCATGGAGCTGGGTTACTTGTACCGTAGTAAACCAAGTTCAACTTAGGATCATAAGAACCGATGAACCAAGCTGCACCGCCGCCGTATTTGCCCGAATCATTCTTCCAGGTGTCAGCGCCTTTTTCGCTACCGGTAGGAACAGTTTGTGTTCTCCACAGTTCTTTACCAGTTTTTTGATCGTAACCAACTAACGCGCCGCGTACACCGTACTCACCACCGCCGAAGCCGGTAACGATTACGTTCTTAGCAACGGTAGGAGGAGAAGTGATCACTGAACCTTGGGTGTAATCAACAACTTTTGAATTCCACAGTTCTTTACCGGTTTTCGCGTCCAGAGCGATCAGACGTGCGTCGAGTGTACCGAAGAAAATTTTGCCATCAGAGTAAGAAACACCACGGCTGTTAACGTCGCAGCATGCGAACTGGTCAACGCCTTTTGGAATTTCTGGCGAATAACGCCATTTCACTTCACCAGTTTTTGCATCAACAGCAAAAACGTTTTTTGGACCAAAAGAAGAAGTCACATACATCGTGTCGCCAACGATGATTGGTGTGGATTCTTGTGAACGATTGGTACCAAGTTGTAATGCCCACTTAACGCTTAACTTAGAAACGTTACCTGCATTAACTTGTTTGTTTTCGCTAAAACGAGTGTTGCCGGTATCACCGCCATATACACCCCAATCCGATGCGTTGGCTGCCTGAACGGCGCCAAGCATGACCGCAATGGTCATCAGCTTAGTTCTGAGTCTCATGTTGTCTCCGTGATGAGTCTTATTATTAAAACGTCTGCAAAAAACAGACGCGTTTTCCGGATTAAATTAATCCGATACATCTTCCTGTAAATTTAAATTTACAGTTCGAATGGGTTGATATTACTACTTATGAAGAAAAATACAAGAAGATGACTTTAAATTTTTAAAACACAAAAAATAATTCAATTTATTTTATAAATAAAAATTAATTACTATCTTTTTCTATTTTCATTAAATTAACTTTATTGAGTGATTTTTCATCTTATTTGTATCGCAATGCAGCATTAATTGTATTTTTATTTAATTAAATTTAATTAACTTCATTCGCATCACACCACCCTGAAAAAACCTTGCTGTAGTGGGTTCTTCACGTTCTAGTTGAACCAAGCCCACCTCAGGGCAATACCATTCACGCGTAATCATCGGCA
>CAMCXB010000006.1 GCA_945883145.1 Bordetella parapertussis
ACAATTAGATTGTTTTCTAGCGCGTACACATAAGCGCCGCTACTTTCTTTATGCACAGCTGTTAGAGGGATAGCGATAACATGCGCTTTAGTTCGTAAAACTAGTTGTGCATCAACGAACATACCGACTTTGAGCATGTCTTGTGGATTTGCGACTTGTATATAAATAGCGATAGAGCGAGAACCAGCTTGGGTAGCAGGATTAATGCGCGTGACATTGCCTATGTATTCTTCTGTTAAGCCTTCTATGTGTAATAGAACGCTTTGTCCGATTTTAATTTTAGGAATATCACTTGTTGGCACTAAAGCTTCACATTCCATTCTCTTTAAATTGACGATATCGAGTAATTTATAATCAGTCGATACTTTTTCACCGGGTTGTACATTGCGCACTGCAATCAGACCGGAGATAGGTGCTCTCACTACGCTATCGTTAAGTAATTTTTGTACGATATCTAATGCGCCTTGCGCCGACTCTACATTTGCTTGTGCCGCAGCGAATTGACTGGCGGTGTTATCAAATGCAGCGCGTGAGATAAATCCCTTATCAAGTAAGGCACGGTTGTTATCACGATTTTTAGTAGCG
Source organism: Bordetella parapertussis (assembly GCA_945883145.1). GTDB lineage: Bacteria > Pseudomonadota > Gammaproteobacteria > Burkholderiales > Burkholderiaceae_D > Pernthalerella. Next base: position 586 of record CAMCXB010000006.1, read on the forward strand.
ATATCGAGTTGAGCGCGCATAGCATGTAAATTGCCTTTAGCTTGATCAACCCGTGCTTGAAATTCACTAGTATCCATACGCACCAGTATTTGACCTGCAGTTACTGATTCACCTTCGCGTACCAATACTTCACGCACTTCTGCTGCAACCCGCGCTTTCACACTAGCTTGATCCACTGCACGTAATGCGCCGGATAAGGCCATGGTTTGTTTTAAATCTATGGGTGTGACTTTAAAAATTTCTTGCGGCAGAAATTCAAGAGTTGTATTTTTAATCGCACTAGTTGTTGTGGCAGGCGCTGCATTTTTTGCTGCGCTAGGATTGGATGACGGTGCAGGGCTACGGAAAAAACTCATAGCAATACCAATCACAACCACGATGGCAATAATAATTAGGAGAAGACGAGGTAGACGAATTTGCATAGATTTACTGAGTATTCGAAAAAGAAAATGGAGCAGCATGCAAGCCGCGTGTGATCAAATCTAGAAAACAGTCTAAATAATCGTTGGTAGAGACGGGATGAGGTTCTAGTGCGTTGAAAGAGTGCTTCCACATCATCAGCATTAATACCGGACTTACGATAACGAGGTTAGCATGGACTTTATCTATACGTCTGAACTCGCCACTTTGCATACCGCGCTCTAACACGCGAATAATCAAAGCATTCCCGCGTGAGATGACTTCTTCATGATAAAAGCTAGCAACATCTGGGAAGTTACCCGATTCTGCCATCATTAGTTTAGTAATGCCGGATAGTTTGGTTTCACCAATACGCTTCCACCAAGCCAGAATAAATTCTCTTAGTAAGTCTGTGCTGCTACCTGAATAATTTTCTACGTAATCTTCCGCTTCATTTAATGCAGGTACGAGATTTTCACGCACCACTGCTTTAAATAACTCTTCTTTGTTTTCAAAATATAAATAAAGTGTACCTTTAGAAACACCTGCACGCGCCGCTACATCGTCAAGGCGTGTAGCGGCATAACCGCGCTCGACAAAAATATCGAGAGCAGCAGCTAATACCTCCTGAGGACGAGCATCTTTACGGCGCTCCCAACGGGGCTTGGATTTAATTTCTAAGGTAGTGGACATCACGAGGGGAAATTACTAACCAGTCGGTCAGTAATATATGCGTGCAGAGTCTAGCCGTCAAGGTGAGCTTGAATACGCAATAAAATTATTAAATAAATAATTTATTGATGTTGGAATCGAATGATTGATTAAAAGTCTTTACGACGGTCTTAGCGTGTGTAAGTGATTCACTCTAAATATACATAAAGATTCTTAGCATGAGTTCGTTTAACGAAAACCGACTGTCATCCATGTTCGTGTGATTTGTATGAGGAACCTTAATAGCGTTAATTCCTACTCAGTGCGTTCTTTAAACTTCACTGAATAGGAAACGCAATGGCTGATAAAAAATTAAACACACGACGACTCAGTTTTAAACAACATCACGATCTGATAGAGCCTCAGAAATCACAAGAAAAAGAAACATCGGATAGCAAGGTAAATGATAAAAAAACATCGGAATCAACATTGACTTCGCCCAGAATGCTTGCAAAATCACAGAAATCACATTCACCACCAAAAATAGCAGCTCTACAAAAAAGTAATTCGGAAAAACAATCTGAAATTAACGCAGAGATGAAATCTCTGAGTCCACGTAAAAGTCTGTCACCTTTAAATCTAAATAAATTAGCAGGCGAAATAAACTTTATTCCATCCGATGAAGTGGTTGGTATTCAAACGCAAGAACACTTGAATACAAGTCCCTATAAAGATTCAACCATCAGTTCAACAAGAATAACAACCCCACCAGATAACGTTACAAATCATTCAGTATCCAAAGAGCATGTATCACCGTCTTCTGCAAAAATTGTGAGACAAGCATCGCGAGCCGGTGCTGTAAAGTTTAATGAATTACCAGAGTTTTATCAGGATCTGATTAAAAAAAATAATGGCATCATAACTAGTCCTAAAGACTTAGCGCATTTATTTTTTATAGTTGAAACAGAGTGCGGCAAGGTCGAGCCAAGCACAAATAAAATGAATACCCTGTTTAGGGGTGAAGCAAAAATCATAGATATACCAAAAGAAAGTGGAGTAGAAAATATTAATCTATATGAAATCTATTGGGGATTTTTGGGGAAAGAGTCATTTGATAATGAAGAGCTAAAAAAAATACGACTTAAAATTAATGAGAATTACGACAAATGCCGTGAGACTTTTGAGGCAGTCGTAAAAATGAATGGAGATAAAAATATTCTTAAAGATAAAATTGGTTTTGCAGTAGTGACAGTCATACTCGAGCCGTTAATTTAATATTTAATAGGTGGGGATGTTGTATTTAATAAATCAGCGAATGAAAAAATTGAGCGTCAACCATCAAAATTATCAAAATTACTTTGTGAATTTATTTTCACGATAGATGAAAAAATTATTAATTGGTTTGAAGAACATAAAAATTCAAATGAAAATGAACTAATTAAAGCGAGAACAAATAGTTTTACTGGACTCAGTTTTTTTAGAGGACTAATAAAAATTTGGACAGATACTATGAATTTCCAAGATATAAAAAATCTTGAAGCGAATCAAAAAAATCATGCAGTCATTAAGATGATCAATAATTTTATTAATTTACATTCAGAGATATTTTTTGAAAAAATAGTTCTTTGCTCAGATATGGAAAAAAAAGAAATTCTTGAGCAATCTGCGAAAGAACTAGAGTTGATTTACCAGCAACAAAAAATTGAAAGTAGAAAAAAAGAAATCATGCATTCAATTTCTTCGGTAAATTTACCCAAAGATAAATTTTTAAGCAAAACAGGGAATAGAAATAGTCAGCCATACTATGGCTCAGTAAGGGAAAGCTTATCGCCAAGGCATAAATCATATTCGTTAAGCCTTAGCGAGAAATTACAACATCAAGAAAAAGAGCAATTCATCGATGAGGTAATTCAAAAACTCAACATACCTTTATTGCTTGTAGATTTTAAAAAAGATTTTAAACAGTCGTTATTGGCGTTATTAGGTAGAGAAATTAAAATATTTGAAAAACGTCCTTTTCTGACATGCAAAGATCATTTGATGATCTATTTGGGAGACCATAGAGAAATACAAATTAAAGATATACAAGGTTTTATGGATAAATTAAATGACGCAGTTAAGCGAGAAGTCAATGAAATAGAACAGGAAAAAATAATAAAGGGTTCAAGTAAGGGGGAGGATAATAGTCCCAGAAAAGGTGGTCAGGAGTTGAGTCCTGAAAAAGAGAAAGATTAGAAAAAGTAAAGGACTGAAAAAGGGCTGGGAATGAACTGACCCCCTAAATTTGGACGGTTATTAGGTTATGCAGCTTAGGACTGAATTCTGTATCGCACAGGACTCAGTCCTTTTTAATTTGAGTTTAATGCGCTCAAAAGCATAGACATATTCCTGTAGTAAGACGATTGTCATCGAACACCGGTAAAATCCAATAAAGAATAGCCTAGGATGCAATAAATGAATGTCTTAAAAAAATATTGGATAGGGATACTTGCTGCTCTTATCGTTATAGCAAGTATTGCGGGATATTTCTATTGGTCCAAACAGAGTAGCGATCCGCAATATCGCATGGTAAAAATTGAAAAAGGCACACTAGTTGCCAGTGTGGCCGCTTCGGGTACGTTGTCACCCGTGGTGTCGGTTCAGGTGGGATCACAGGTTTCGGGGCAATTAAAAGAAGTCTTGGTGGACTTCAATAGTTTGGTGAAAAAAGGCCAGCTCATCGCCCGTATTGATCCTGAGACCTTTGAATATCGCGTGCGTCAGGCGCAAGCTGATGTGGATGCAGCGCAAGCACAAGTCTTAACGCAACAAGCCATAATCGCAGCCCAACGAGCTGGTTTATCGCAAGCCGAAGTCAATTGGCAAGAAGCGAGGCGTGATGTGGAGCGCAAAGAACAATTACGCGATAAAAATTTTATTTCAGGTGCAGAGGTTGATAAAGCGCGGGCAGGTGCAAATGCCTTAGCTGAACAAGTCAAAGCAGCCCAAGCACAAGTGGAAGTGGCAAAAGCGACCGCTATGAATGTGGCAGCTGCAGTAAAACAACGTGAAGCGATGCTAGCCCAAACAAGAGTTGATTTAGCGCGTACAGAAATTCGTGCGCCCGTGAATGGCATTGTCATTAAACGCAGTGTGGATAAAGGACAGACTGTTGCAGCAAGTTTGCAAGCGCCTGAACTTTTTGTAATTGCTGAAAATCTTAGTGATATGCGAGTAGATACATCGATCGATGAATCAGAGATAGGCAAAATTAAACTTGGTCAAAAGGCGACCTTCACCGTCGATGCTTTTCCTGGTAAACAGTTTGAAGGCAAGGTACAACAAATACGTAAAGCAGCACTCACGGTGTCGAATGTGGTGACGTATATGGTTGAAGTCAATGCTACGAATCCTGATTTATTACTATTACCTGGTATGACAGCGAATGTACGCGTAGTGACCGACATTCGTGAGAATGTTTTAAAAGTCTCGAATGCTGCGTTACGTTTTCGGCCGCCACCTACCGATAAAGAAAAAAATAATGAAGGCGGCGCTAAGCCACGTGGCTCACGCAATGGGGGTTCAGGTGGAGTGCCTCAAAGTGCAAAACTGTACATGCTGCAAGAAGGTAAATTCAATGCCATACCTGTCACCTTAGGTGCAACAGATGGAAAGATGACGGAAGTCAGTGCAGCACAGTTACAAGAAGGTATGGAGATTGTGGCAGGGTCTAAGGACTCAGGAGAAAAGCGTAAATCCTCTTCATCGGGCAGCGGCCCTCGTATGTTCTGATGTAGTGTGTATGGAAAAACTTATACAAACGCAGAGCTTATGTAAAGAATATCAAATGGGCGACACCGTAGTGCACGCCTTACGCAATGTGTCGATTGATATTAATGAAGGCGAGTTTGTTGCCATCATGGGTGCATCTGGGTCAGGTAAATCGACCTTCATGAATTTGCTTGGCTGTCTGGATACACCGACATCAGGTCAATATCAACTAGCAGGCGAGTCTGTCTCTTCCATGAGTGGAGATCAATTAGCGGCAATACGTAATCGCCGCATAGGATTCGTGTTTCAACAATTTAATCTCTTACCACGTACTCCTGCATATGAAAATATAGCACTACCTTTGTTGTATGCACAAACACCGACTGTTGAACGCAAAGTGCGTGCAATGGCAAAGTTAAAAGAAGTAGGTTTGTTTGAAAGAGCAGATCATCATCCTGCTCAATTATCAGGTGGCCAGCAACAGCGGGTAGCGATAGCACGCGCTTTAGTCAATGATCCTGCACTGATCTTGGCGGATGAACCGACCGGTGCATTGGATTCACGAACTAGTTTAGAGATCATGGCCTTGATGCAAAAACTAAATGCGAAAGGTATGACGATTGTGATGGTGACGCATGAGCCTGATATCGCAAATTTTGCAAATCGCATCATTACTTTTCGCGATGGCGCAGTGATCAGTGATGTGAGTAACCGACCTGATGATGCGAATAACAAATTAGCCGCTTTAGAAAATGCAGTCCCATGAATAACTTTGCTACTTTGCGCATAGCCTTAAATGCATTGCGCGTTAATAAACTGCGTTCAGCATTAACAATGTTGGGTGTGATTATTGGTGTGGCAGCAGTCATCACCATGTTAGCAGTAGGTGCAGGTGCTGAAGCGCGTATACAAGAGCAAATCAAAAGTCTGGGTTCCAACTTAATGATTGTTACTGCAGGTGCACGTACAGCAAGTGGTGTGCGACTTTCAACCGGAACCACGCCATCACTCACAGAAGATGATGCTGCAGCTATTGCGCGTGATATTGCTGAAGTCGAAGCGGCTGCGCCATCAAACCGCGGTGGAGCACAAGTGGTGGCAGGAGGCGCTAACTGGGCTACGCAAATCTATGGCATCACGCCTGATTACTTTATTGTGCGTAATTGGAGTCTAGATGCAGGGCGTATGTTTGAAGGTAGTGAATTAACTGGCTCAGCTAAGGTTGCTTTGATTGGTCAGACAGTTGCGCGGGAATTATTTGGTGATGCTGATCCTATGGAGCAAACCATACGGATAAAAAATGTACCTTTCACAGTAATAGGTGTATTACGTCGTAAAGGTCAGAGCATGATGGGACAAGATCAAGATGATGTGATCATGGTGCCACTTTCTACTGCACGTAATCGTTTACTCGGCGCTTCTCAAGGCAAATTGCGACAAGTAAGCATGATACAAATTAAAGTGCGTGAAAGCGCAAACATGTCTGAAGCAGAGAGTAGAGTGAGAGAGCTCTTACGTCAGCGTTTGCGCGGCGGCCCTGGTGTAGAAGAGCCGTTCTCTATTATGAACATGACAGAGATGCTGCAAACACAAGAAGAATCTTCACGCATCATGAGTATGTTGTTAGCAGCAGTCGCTTCAGTTTCCTTGATGGTGGGTGGCATAGGTATTATGAATATTATGCTGGTCTCAGTCACCGAGCGTACTCGAGAAATAGGATTACGTATGGCTGTTGGTGCACGTGGTGCCGACATACTGCGACAATTTCTAGTGGAAGCCATTACCCTATCGATGACGGGTGGTTTAATAGGTATCCTGCTAGGAGCCTTAAGCTCATGGATGATAGTAACGCTAGCTGGATGGCAAATTCATATGTCACTTGAATCAATTTTGTTATCAGTCGGATTTTCAGCAGCGATAGGTATTTTCTTTGGCTATTATCCTGCCCGTAAAGCATCTAATTTATTGCCTATTCAAGCTTTGCGTTATGAGTAAGCTGAGTGATTCACAATTAAGTTGTAGAGTGGGTTGTGCTGCCTGTTGTATCGCTCCCTCTATAAGTTCTGTCATACCTGGTATGCCAAATGGCAAGCCCGCAGGAGTGCCTTGTATTCAACTCGATCAAGCAGGGCGCTGCCAACTCTTTGGTCTACCTGAAAGGCCTGCAGTCTGTTTGAGTCTGCAACCTGAGCCTATGATGTGTGGTGATAGTCTTGAGCATGCACTGCATTATCTCAGTCGTTTAGAAAATAGTACTTCAGTATGAATTGCTAATGATGCGATTCAGATTTGAACGCATGATAGGTAGCTTTAATTTTCCAAAATTTCTTTTTTATTTATTCTGAACAGTAAGCTATGGATCTGATATTCGCAATTAAAATCATCATCATGGGTGTAGTTGAAGGTTTGACAGAGTTCTTACCAATTTCATCCACAGGACATTTAATTTTAGCGGCTAGCTTATTACAATTAACCGGCGAAAAAATCAAAGTCTTTGAAATTGTGATTCAAGCTGGTGCCATGCTTGCAGTCTGTTGGGAATATCGTTTACGTATTTTTACGGTGATCAGTGGTTTAAGAACACAGCCATCTGCAAGAAAATTCACACTGAATTTATTCGTAGCGTTCTTACCCGCAGTGGTGCTCGGTTTACTATTTGGAAAAATGATTAAAGCGCATTTATTTGCGCCGGTTCCCGTAGCAACCGCTTTCATCTTAGGTGGATTTATTATTTTATGGATAGAGCGCAAAAATAAACTGCATCCCGTTGAGGCACGTATTAGCTCAGTCGATGACATGAGTTTCATGGATGCCTTCAAAGTCGGTTGTGCGCAATGCTGTGCTTTACTACCTGGTACCAGTCGTTCTGGTGCAAGCATAATTGGCGCGATGTATTTTGGTTTATCCAGAAAAGCAGCTACTGAATTTTCATTTTTCTTGGCGATTCCTACTTTATTCGGCGCTACGATTTATTCTTTATATAAAGAGCGTGCACTCTTATCGCTAGATGATTTGCCTATGTTTGGCTTAGGCGCTTTATTTGCGTTTCTTTCTGCTTTTTTATGTGTGCGTTGGTTGCTGCGTTATATCAGTAGCCATGACTTCACTCTGTTTGCTTGGTACCGTATCGTGTTTGGATTGTTAATCCTCTACACTGCTTGGTCAGGCTTGATAGTGTGGTCAGATTAGTTGAGGTTTAAACGTATGGAGATTTATTTAGCGTTTTGTAAATACCAAATCCCACACACCATGGCCTAGCTTTAAACCACGATTTTCAAATTTAGTCAGTGGGCGATAAGATGGTTTTTCAGCATAGCCTGCTGCAGTGTTGATTAAAGTTGGTTCTGCCGATAACACTTCTAGCATTTGTTCTGCATAATGTTCCCAATCTGTTGCACAGTGTAAGACTGCACCTACTTGCATGCGTGAGACTAGGAGTGCGACTAAAGCAGGTTGTATCAGTCTACGTTTATTGTGACGTGCTTTATGCCAAGGATCAGGAAAAAATACATGTACACCGCTTAAGGTTGCGGGCGCTATCATATGCGTGAGAACTTCTACTGCATCATGCTGAATTAAACGCAGATTCGTCAGCTGATTTTCATCTATACGCTTAAGTAAACTACCTATGCCGGGTGTGTGTACTTCTACTCCTATAAAATTTTTCTCAGGCATATGGGCTGCAATATGCGCAGTAGTTTCACCCATACCAGTGCCAATTTCTAAAATAGTAGGAGCGGTATTGCCAAACACAGTTGCATAGTCCAATTGTGATTTTGTATAAGGAATACAAAATTGTGGGCCTAATACAGCAATAGCTTTAGCTTGAGCAGCGGACAAGCGACCTGCTCGAGTCACAAAACTTTTTATTCTGTGCTCGGTGGGATCATAAAAAAGTGGTCGGTCTTGCATGCGAAGTTCAATCAGGTTCTATAGTTAAAGCGTATTTTAACTGGTCACAGCAAAACTACGCTTGAAACTTAGCGATTGATTTAGCACGAAAGATAAAGTCTGTCAGCATCACAAGTTAATGTGTGCAGCAGAATGACTAAGCACTGACTATTTCTCGGAAGTGAGTTCTAGTGAATTTTTATCTGATCTGAAAATCAAAGGAAAAACAGGATCAGGTTTTTTTTCAGTTTGTCCCGCCATGTGAATAATTTTTTCTATTACGCCATGGTCAGGTGATTTACTACAGACAGGATCTGTTTTGCTTGCATCACCGGCTAGCATGAGTGCCTGACAACGGCAGCCACCAAAGTCTTTGGATTTTTCATCGCAGCTACGGCAGGGCTCTTGCATCCATTCATAGCCACGGAAAAAATTAAATGCTTTACTCTCATACCAAATCTCACGCATGCTGTGATTTTTGACATTTGGTATGTCTAAGTCTGGGATTTCACGTGCGTTATGGCAGGGCAGTGCTGCGCCATCTGGACCGACTCCAAGAAACACTGAGCCCCATCCATTCATGCAAGCCTTAGGGCGGTTTTCAAAATAATCTGGAACCACAAATAAAAGCTTACAAGTTTTACCGATTTTTTCACGGTATTGATTCACAATGGCTTCAGCTTCTATCAGTTGTTGATGCGATGGGATGAGATGTTCTCTATTCTTCATCGCCCAACCGTAATATTGGGTATTTGCTAGTTCTACATATTCTGCTTCTAGCGATAAAGCCATTTCTATAATTTTATCGATATGCGGCAAATTATGTCGATGCAGAACAACATTCATCACCATAGGGTAATCATATTGTTTGATTAAGGCAGCAACACGTTTCTTGAGCTCGAATGTTTTTGTGCTGCTTAAAAAATCATTCATCTCTTGAGTAGAGTCTTGAAACGAAAGTTGTATATGATCTAAGCCAGCTGTTTTAAGCGCTTGTATTCGTTTTTCATTTAAACCCACACCTGATGTGATGAGGTTGGTATAAAAACCCAAGCGATGCGCTTCATCGACTAGCTCTTCTAGATCATCGCGCATTAAAGGCTCACCTCCAGAAAAACCGAGTTGCGCTGCACCGAGTTGTCTGGCCTCACGCATGACCTTGACCCATTCTGCGGTCGTCAGTTCATTTTCTATTGCTGCGTAATTCAGAGGGTTATAACAAAACACACAATGCAAAGGACAGCGATAAGTCAGCTCTGCGAGTAACCAGAATGGTGGTGTAATCGTAGACTGCGTGCTTGTGCTAGGTGTAATAGGTGCGCTGGTCATACTATCCAATCTTTTTCGAATGCAGTTTGTAACATCCCCACGATTTGATCATGTAAGTCTGTCGTGGAAAATGCAGCTTCTAAAGACTTGACGATGTCAGGTATGGTTTGTGTGCCATCGCAGCGCTTTAAAATTTCAGCAGCACTTTGATTTAATTTCACCATGCCTTCAGGATAGAGTAAGACATAGGCTTGTTGTACTTCTTCCCATTGCAAGCGGAATAAGCGATTTAACTTGGGATGCTCTGGTAAATTGATCATGCTGGATAAGCCTTTTCAATTGCGTCCAGCATGGTCCATAAGATATCAAGTTTGAATTGCAAAATTTCTAGTGCACGTTCTTGTTGTGCGCGTGTAGTGAAAAAATCTAAAGTCACTTCTAATCCATGATCGACATCACGCTGTGCTAAGGGGATGCGCTTTCTAAAATACGTTAAACCATCTGCATGTATCCAAGGATAGTGTTCAGGCCAAGTCGCCAGTCTATCTTTATGAATTTGTGGCGCAAACATTTCGGTGAGTGAAGAACAGACGGCTTCTTGCCATGGGCGTTGTTTAGCAAAATTCACATATGCATCACAAGCGAATTTCACAGCAGGTTGTACATGTTTGAGTGACCATAATTCTTTACGGTCTATACCGACTGCTTCACCTAGCTTAGTCCATGCTTCCATGCCACCAGATTCTGTATCAGTTTTATATTCACCAAAACCATCATGATCGAGTATGCGAGCTATCCATTTACGTCGTGTTTCTCTATCGTCGCAGTTGGATAAGATAGCAGCGTCTTTAAGCGGAATGCACCACTGATAATAAAATCGATTCATCACCCAACCGCGTATTTGTTCTTTAGAACAGCCGCCGCTATTCATTTTTACATTGAAGGGATGATGTATATGATAGGCCGCGCTTTTAGCGTGCAGTTGTGCTTCAAATTCAGTGCGAGTCCATGCAGTTGTTGTATCAGTCATATTAAATTTCTATAGTCAAACCATCGTAGGCGATTTCTATGCCGGCATCTTTTAATTGCTGATGTTCTGCAGAGTCTTCACGCAAAATCGGATTGGTATTATTAATGTGTATCAGTATGCGACGTTTATTTTTATAAGGTTGTAAAGCTTCTATCATGCCGCCCGCACCGGATTGCGGTAGATGTCCCATCTCGGCCGCTTTTTTCTTAGATAAACCTAAATGTATCATTTCATCTTCAGTCCAGAATGTGCCATCCACCATCAATACATCTGCAGCATGCATTGCCGATTCAACTTTTTCATCTAAGCTACCTAGACCTGGTGCGTAGAACACACGGCCTCCGGTTTTTTCTGAAAGTATAGAAAGACCTAAGTTATCACCAACATGTGGATTTAAACGATGCGGTGAATAAGGCGGTGCTTTACTCGACAGTGGTAGCGGTTGAAATTGTATGCCTGCCACATTTGGTATGGTGAAAGCAGCGCCGAGTGGATCGATAAGATGTTGTTCTACTGTGCAGTAATGACTGAGTGTATTCACTAAAGGTAAGCCAGTCGTTAAATCAGCAAACACTTGTTCGGTTGCGTAAATTGGTAAGGGTGATGAGCGTTCACGCAACATCAATAAACCCGTGACATGATCAATTTGTGCATCCATGAGTACGACAGCAGCAATGCCTGAATCACGTTTTTGTCGTGCGGGTTGTAAATCAGGATTAGCGCGTATTTGGGACAAGATGTCAGGTGAGGCATTAATCAATGCCCAGTCTGTTCCATTTTCTGTAACTGCAATGGATGACTGCGTGCGTGCAGTCGCTTTTATTGTGCCGTTGCGCCAACCAGCACAATTCTCACAGTTGCAATTCCATTGGGGGAAACCGCCACCAGCGGCAGAACCTAAGACACGTATTTTCATGGAGACTCTTAAAAAGGAAAAAGGCTAGGAATAGTCCTAGCCTCTGGTGTACTGCAATCGAGATTAACGATTTGCGATGTACATGGTGATTTCAAAACCAAAACGCAGATCAGTAGCAGCAGGTTGTTCCCATTTCATAGCAATCTCCAATAGTTAAATGTGTTTTTAAATTTGCAACAGAAATTCCTGACACAACTTCAGATTAGCTAAAAGCGATGCCCTGCGCATCAGGAAAATCATGAATTCACGTTGCGTGAATCGCTTAGCTCAATGGCTGTGCAAGATGGGATTCTCTAGGCGACGCAACAAGAGAAAAGCGACTATAGAAGGAAGAGCAATCAGGCTAAAAATGATGGTGAATGACCCTTCATCATTGGCAAAGGGAATAGAAGCAGTGCTACTGGCTTCGGGTAGTAGGCGCAAATAAATACAAGACAAGATAGCAATACCTACTGTTGCTCCTAGCGTTCTAAATAATGCTGTTGTGGCAGTTGCTATGCCTAGATGTTCTTTAGGCACCGCATGTTGTATCCCTACTAGGGTAGTGGGAAATTGCGCACCCATACCCAAGCCCGCTAATAATAAAAGCGCAATGCCTAGTCCTAGTAGATCAACCGGAGTCCATGCATATAAAAGAATACTGATGCCGGCTACAACTGCGCCGATTATTTGTTGCGGTCTATAACGTCCTGTCTTGCTAATCAGTCTGCCAGCGATAAAGGCGCCAATTGGAACGGAGATTGTTAAGGGTAATAATCGTAAGGCTGCTTCAGAAGTAGTGGCACTTGCATGTGCTTGTAATTGCAGTGGTATAAAAACAGATACACAAACCACTTGCATAAAATTAATAAATAAAACAGTCATACCGACTGAACACTCTTTTATTTTAAATAAGGCCAAAGGTATAACAGGCTCAATAGCGACACGCTCTATACGAATAAATAGCCACAAGCCGCATAGCGATAAACAAAATAGAGAAACGATGAGGGGCGATGCATTGCCTGCTTTGCCTAGTAGTGTTGCGGCAAACAGAAAGCTAATCAAAGTGAAGGTGAGTGCAAAGATGCCTGCAAAATCTATTTTTCGTCGCGTATGGCGAACAGGAATAATTTTTAAAGATTGATACGCTAAGCCTATTGCTATCAAAGTGAGCGGTAAGTTAATCCAGAAAATCCAACGCCAAGAAAAAAATTCTGTCAGTGCACCACCGACTACAGGCCCTGCCACACTCGCCAATGCATAAGCGCCACTGATATAACCTTGATAGGTTCCGCGCTCACGTAAGGGAATGATTTCAGCAATGGTCGCTTGAGAAAGAGAAATTAAGCCACCACCACCACAGCCTTGCAATATACGAAAAACGATGAGTGCCAGCATGCTTTGAGCGCAAGCACATGCTAAAGACGCAAGCAGAAAAATACTGAGCGCAATACTTAACATCACGCGTCTGCCATAAAAATCAGACAGCTTGCCGTAGATGGGCGTGACAACGACTGCTGACATCAAATAACCTGATACCACCCATGACAACAAACTCAGGTCACCTAAATCCTGCACGATGCTAGGTAATGCTACAGCGATGACAGTTTGATCAAGTGCACCTAGAAAAATAGACAGTAAGAGTGTGATCATCACACTGCGTATTTGTGAGGCTGTATAACTTTGCATGATTATTTTTCCAGTGCGCGTACAGCTGTATGCAAAGCTTGTGAGATATGCGGATCAGCACCGATATGCCCACCTTGACTAACCAAATTTAATTTTGCATGGGGAATAAAGCGACTTAATCGGAGTGCGTTATACGGTGGACAGATCATATCTAACTTTCCATGCACAAGAGTCACAGGACAATGAGTTAATTTTCTTGCTTGACGAAATACAGCGCGCTCACTAGTAAAACAATGCTGCGCTAAATAATGTGCTTGTATGGTGTAACTATCTAATACTTCATCACTTGCCAATACCGCTGGCAATGCAGGAGATGTTGAAGATGTTGTTGGCGTTTTTGTGTTTGAATCAGAACTGGTGATGCCAACGATGCGTGATTCATATTGAAACCATCGTTGAGCTGCTGTTCTTGCTTCTTGCTCCGTGCCCTTTAATATGTCTTGTTGTAGTGTGTGTAATACATGGTGTTTCTGTTGTGTGTTCCAGCCTTTTGTTAATTCATCCCATGCTAAGGGCGCCATTAATCGTAGGCCTTGAAAAAACCAATCGAGTTCACGCTGACTAGCTAAAAACGATCCACGTAATATTAAAGCTTTGAGGTGTTGTGTAAAGGTTCCGGCATACAGCACAGCTAGGCAAGCACCCCAACTACCACCTACCACTATCCACTGCTGAATATGCAAATGTTGACGTAGTTTTTCTATGTCTAGAATTAATTCTTGTGTGTTGTTATGTTGAATATGTCCACGTGGCAGACTGAGTCCACAACCACGTTGATCTACCAAGATGACACGGTAGCGATTAAGATCAAACCACTTTAATGCAGCAAGTGAGCTTTTACCACCTGGTCCTCCGTGTAGTACAAGTGCAGGTTCACCACGCGCATGACCATATTGGGCATAGTGAATTTTATGTCCTTGTCCTACGTCTAGATGGCCTTGATCAAATGCAGTAGTCATGGTTGTTGAGGATTACAAGCGATTTTCCAAAGCGGCTCAGTAAATACATCATGCGTAGCCACTTCCCAGATATCAGGTCGATTTTCTTGATTAAGTATTACACCGCTACCTAATTCACCTTCATGCCAGTGTGCACTAAACTGACGCAATTGCATTTTTTTACAATCAAATTCTGTGATCACGCGTTGTGAAGCATAAGTACGTCGATTAATACGACGAAGATAAGGCGGCTGATAATTAAAAATGCGTGACATAGTCACGCTATCACCTTGTCGTTGTATAGACCATGGTTCTAGATATTGCGTGACGCCTTTATCAGGTGATTGCCATATCTGTACTAATTCATCCGCATGCGTGATGGCAGATAAAAAAATCAACAGTAAGAATAAACTGCATTTAGTCATGATGCAGAGTTCTTTACGATGAAGTAATACGTGATTGAGCTTTACTCATTTTTCTACCTAAGCGCCACAGTAATAAGCCACAACAAGTAAAAGCACATTGTCCTATTGCGAGCTTTAACATGGATGTATTTAGTAATGGTGCGATTATACCGGCCGTAAAAGCAGAGAGCATGGTCATGGTAAATGACTGACAAGAGGCGACGGTGCCACGTATATGTGGAAATAAATCCAGTACCAGTAATGTCAGGCCAGGTGCCACCATAGACATGCCCATGGCGTAAAAAAATAAAGGAAGAACTGTCCACGGTAAAGCTGGGGGAAATAGTAAGTGATAACTTATATTTAATACGCCTGATAGTATAAGCAGAACAAAACCACTTGCTATCTGGCGATGTGATTTATAGCGACCTGCCATGCGATTGGCAGTCAGTGCGCCTAAAAAAATTCCCACTACGGCCGGCACAAATAGCCAAGCGAATTGATGCGCTTGTAAGCTTAAATGACGGGTAACGATTGCGGGTGCAGAGGCGACATATAAAAATAGACCAGAAAAATTAAATGCAATCGCACCTGCTTTCAATTGAAAAATAGGTGAGATAAAAATATTTTTATAATTATTCCAAAGTGACGTTGGTTTAAACGACTGCCTATGAGTTGGAATTAATGTTTCAGGCAGATAGCGCCAGCATAGCCATATCAAAGCAAAAGTAAAAACAGCAAGTAAGATAAAAATTGTGCGCCAGCTAGAAAGAGTCACGACCCAGCCACCAACAATAGGCGCAATCGCTGGAGAAACCGAGAAAATCATCGTCACTAAGGACAGCATGCGTTCTGCATCAGCAGCTTGATAGAGATCGCGAATAATCGCTCGACCAATTACTACGCCAGCTCCTGCAGAGATACCTTGTAGCGCACGAAAAAATAATAGCCATTCAATACTATTGACGAATGCACAAGCGAGTGAGGCTAAGCTAAATATGACGAGAAAAATAAGAATAATGCGCCGTCTACCAAAGGTATCGGATAAGGCACCATGCCATAAGATCATGACAGCAAAGGCCGCCATATAAGCAGTTAAAGTTTGTTGAACCGCAAGCTCACTAGTGAGTAAAGCTGCTTGAATCGCAGGGAAGGCAGGAAGATAACCATCTACGGCAAACGGACCTAGCATGGCGAGTGCAGCAAGAATCAAAGCAAGAAAATTTGCGCTGATTAATCTTGAGCCAGACATCGTTATAGATGATGTGTTGGAGGTAGATGCTGACTGTTCTGATTTCATTATGCGGGTGTGCCAATTTTTGCGGATGATAAAAATAATGAGTGATTCACTGAATCAGCGAATGAAGCATTACATGAGACTAATTAGTCGCCTGAATGATTGTAATTTGTATTCCATGCTGGAACAAAAGTGCTGATTAACTTACCTACTCGAAGCGTTGTTCAGAAGTTTCTCTCTCCTGTTTTCTCCCTGTGCTTGCAGTATCTTTCTAGCAGATTATGAAAAATGAGGATTTTTATCAGCTTTGCGTCGATCTCTCACGAGAATTTGGTGAGAAAGATGTTTTTCATCTGGCAGAGCATGGTGAAATCCTTTTGCAAGAATGTAGGGTTGGCCTGTATTACAACGAAGAAGTTGATGAAGTCATTAGCTGCTTTATAGATATAGGTTATCTTGAAGATACATTAAGGCCAGAAATTTTTGAAACTATATTATCGATTAATCTGGAATTAAGCGGAATTAATAGTGAATCATTAGGATTTGATAGAGACACAGGACATTTAGTTCTGCGAGCTGATATAGCTTGTGAGTATGACGCATCGCAGATCGCTGAGTTTTTATCGGATTATGTAGATTTTTCAAAAGAACTACAGAATTTAATTGCATCGCAATCTCATGGCGATGATGGATTATCAGAATTTTTTTTAGGTAAAGCAGCTTGACTGATTGAAAAGACTATTATGCGATTATCCCAAACACAACCAAGCAATTCAGTATCTCAAACACACAGCGAAGAGCGAGTCAGTGCACAAACTACTGAAACGACCAAAGCTGCAAAATCAGCCGTAAAAGCTGATGCAATTAAAAACACTTCTTTACGATCTGCTGAATTAGAACGCACTATCCATAAAATTTCATCGAGAATCAAACCGACGTCCTCTTCACAAATCTTATCAACACATGCGCAATCGATTTCAGGTGCGCAATTGAAAGTAGGCGCAGAAGCGAGACCTTATCTGAGATTATTTCTAGCGGGTGTAGAGCCAGATAAGAACCACAAATAAATTAATATTTTTTAATGCGGCTTCTCTTGGTCCTGATTATCAGAAGTCGTAGCATCTGCCGCATTCATCGTTTGGCGCCGATTCGATCCCGCCACCATTTCAAATCGAAATAATCGACATTCAATCGCACCATTAAAGAATGGTGTCTTACGCGATTCTTTTAAGCGCAGTAAACGCGGTAGCGTTAAATCTGCAGTAAATAATAAAACCTGCCAACCAGCAAAGCGGCTTTTTAAAGTGCTACCAAATGCACTAAAAAATCCTACCGCAAGTTCATCAGTAGGCAAACTACTATCACCACGCACACCTATCCGTTCTCCATAAGGAGGGTTAGTTAGTAGCACTCCAGGGATACCAGAAGGAGGCTTCACTTCTTGTGCTTCAATTTGTTTGAGTGGAACATCAAACTCTATACCTGCTTGCTGAAGATTATGTCGGGTCATAGTAACCATATCGCCCGAGATATCGCTACCGAAAATAGTGGGATTGCGTGGCAATGGATTGCGAGAGACTGCTGCTTTAATCGCAGTCCATTCATTAGCAGGAAATGTTAAAAATTTTTCAAACGCAAAAGATCGATTCATACCAGCAGGCATACCCGCTAGCATTTGTGCAGCTTCTATTAAGATGGTGCCGGATCCACACATGGGGTCGAGTAAGACAGTGCCAGGACGCCAACCTGCTACACGCAGTAAACCTGCCGCAAGGTTTTCACGCAAAGGTGCATCACCTGTTTCTAAGCGCCAGCCACGTTTAAATAAAGCTTCACCAGAAGTGTCGAGATAAATCGTGAAGTGTCGTGCATCTAGAAATCCTACGATGCGCATATCAGGATTTTTTGTATCAACCGAAGGTCGTTTATCAAAGCGCTCACGAAAACGATCACATACAGCATCTTTAATTTTTAGCGTAGTAAATTCTAGGCTTTTGAGTGGTGACTTAATAGCAGTGACATCGACACGGATAGTGTGCTCTACATCAAACCATTCTTCCCAAGCTTGGGCGAGCGTTAAATCATAAATATGATTTTCGTTTTGATAGGAAGATTGCGCCAAGCGCAGCAAAATACGTGAGGCGATACGCGAATGTAAATTCAATCGCATGGCATCTGCAAAGGTGCCTGAGCAATGTACGCCACCCGGTACTTGATTATGTATTTTTAAGCTGGGATGGAGAGCTGCGATTTCATTCAACTCTTCAGCGAGTGCTGCCTCTAAGCCGCGAGGACAAGGACAAAAATAAGAATACGAGGGTTTCATGACGGGGAACCTTTTATCCGTTAATAACGATGTGGCACTACTACCAGCAGTAGTACCCAAACAATGCGTGCAAAAAAATTTATGAGTTTAGTGCGCGTTCTACAAAATCTAAGCGGTCTTGCCCCCAGAAGTCTTCGCCATCAATACGATACCAAGGTACACCAAAAACCTGTGCTGCAATAGCTGCCTCGGTGTTTTCATTGAAAGCTGCTAATACAGCCTCTGAGGCTATAGCAGCGACTAGTTTTGTGCCATCTAATTGCATTGCGTTTGCAATAGATTCTAAAATCTGTGGATCAGTAATATTTTTTTCTTCAGCCCATACTGCTCTACCTAATGCGCCAGCTAACTCCAGTGCTTGTGCTGTTCCATACGTTTGTTGTGCAGCGATGATGAGTTTGGAGCCAGGATCGCCAGAGACTGGAAAAAATGCGGGATGCAGTACAAACGGTTTTTTAAGATAACTACTCCAACGTTGCAACTCAATTAATCGATAAGCCTGACGTTGTAGTGGGCGTTGTGCAACTGGCACGCCACCAGACAAACTAAAAATCTTCGCTACATCAAAAGGTTTGATGAGAACAGGTGCCTGTGTTTTTTTTATGATGCTAACAAAGCGGTCATGTCCTAGATAAGCATAAGGGGATTGTGGAGCAAGAAAATATTCTACTGTTTTAGTCATGACGAGTTATTTTTTATGAGAGTTAAAACGGCTTCACAACCACTAAAATCACGACGATGAACATTCCAATAACGGGCGCTTCATTAAACCATCTATACCAGATATGACTGCGTTGGTTGGTGCCTTGTTCAAATTGTTTGAGCATACGACCGCACACATGATGGTAGCCGATTAATAAAACTACCAACGCTAGTTTTAGATTCATCCAGCCGCTTGCCATGCCTATGCCATAAACTAACCACAACCACAGACCTAATGCTAAAGCCGGCACAGCGAGTATCGTCATAAAGCGGTAGAGCTTTCTTGCCATGAGTAAGAGTCTGGCAGTCGCTATCTCATTGGTCTCCATCGCTAAATTCACAAAGATGCGCGGCAAATAAAATAAACCGGCAAACCATGAAGCGATAAATACAATATGCAAAGCTTTAATCCACAGCATGTTGTTATCCTAATTACTGTTACTGAATTTGAACTTAGACTCTCACTTCGCCATGACCTAGCACGACGTATTTCAATGAGGTCAGACCTTCTAAACCAACTGGACCACGCGCATGTAGCTTGTCATTCGAGATGCCTATCTCAGCACCTAGTCCAAATTCAAAGCCATCGGCAAAACGGGTGGAAGCATTCACCATCACTGAAGCAGAATCGACTTCACGTAAGAATTGCATAGTACGGCTATAGTCTTCAGTGATGATGCTATCTGTATGTTGCGATGAATAGGTATTTATATGATCGATTGCTTCATCCACATTAGCGACTATCTTCACAGCGAGAATGGCATCCAGATATTCTGTGTGCCAGTCTTCTTCTGTTGCGGATTGTAAATGCGGATAGTTAGCCAGAATTTTTTTAGATTCAGCATCACAGCGCAGCTCGACTTCTTTATCCGCATAGAGTTTTGCGAGCTCAGGTAAAACTTCAGCAGCAACAGCACGTGCGACTAATAAAGTTTCCATCGTATTGCATGTGCCATAGCGATGGCATTTTGCATTGAATGCAATCGGCAGGGCTTTACTTAAATCTGCTTTGTCATCGATATAAACATGACAAATGCCATCTAAGTGTTTAATCATAGGCACGGTAGATTCTTCTATCAGTCGTGCGATCAATCCTTTACCACCACGTGGCACGATGACATCGATGTATTGCGGCATGGTGATCATTGCACCGACAGCAGCTCTATCCGTGGTTTCGACAATTTGTACTGCATCAGCTGGCAGTCCTGCACCTGCTAAACCTTCTTTAACAAGTTTTGCGAGTGCTTGATTACAGTGTATGGCTTCTGAGCCGCCACGCAGTATGGTGGCGTTGCCACTCTTAATGCATAGACCTGCTGCATCCACTGTGACATTCGGACGTGCTTCATAAATAATACCGATGACACCTAAAGGCACACGCATTTGACCGACTTGTATGCCAGTTGGTCTGAATTTCATATTGCTGATTTCACCAATAGGATCAGGCAATGCAGCGATTTGCTCTAAACCTTCTGCCATGGTTGCGATTGCTTTGTCGGACAAGGTCAGTCTATCAAGCATAGCTTCTGCTAAGCCCGCAGCGCGTGCTGCTTGCAAATCTTGTTGATTGGCGGCTGATAGTAAGGCGGCATCGCGTCGTATCGCTTGCGCAATCAGAGCGAGCGCTCTGTTTTTAGAAGCGGTATCAGCTTTGGCCATAGTGCGAGACGCTTTACGCGCTGCCTGACCAATGTTATTCATGGTGGTCTGGATATCCATATCTTTTCTCTTTCAACTTACTTGTATCAGTGCTGCTGTTTCAAGCAGGCAGTGTTTAACGCTGTGCTATTTGTAAACCTAATTGTAGTAATGCATCCCATGCATCACCAGCAAAACGTTTTGCTCTTAAGCCTTTAATCATGCGATCGATTTGACCTGCATCGGCTAAAGCATTTTGTAAAATGCGTGTAGATAAACGTGCTAGCGCGGGGCCGACTAAGCGTTCGCGCGGACCCCAGATACGATATTCTTTTAATAGCATAGCAAGCGGACGACCTTCGTCAGTACCCAGCTTTAATTTCAATAGTATGCGCACTTCTTCTGCCATAGCCCATAAAATTAAAGGCAGAGCTTCGCCTTCACCTTTGAGTCCATTCAGCATACGTGTGAGGCGCGCTACATCACCCGCTAACATCGCTTCTGATAATTTAAAGACATCATAGCGTGCGACATTTAAAACCGCATCTTGAATTTGTTCAGCGCTAAGACGTCCTTCGGGATAGAGTAGTCCTAGTTTACGAATTTCTTGATGGGCTGCTAATAAGTTACCTTCTACGCGCTCCACCATAAAATCTAATGCAATTTTTTCTGCACTTTGTCCTTGTGCGGTAAGTCGCTGACCTATCCAGTTTGCTAACTGTGCGCGCTCAACTAAGGGTATGTCGATAAAGACTGCAGCTTGTTGTAAGGCCGTTGCCCATACACTTTTTTGCGTCGCCCAATCTAATTTTGGCAGCGAAATTAAAGTCAGTGTGTCTTGTGCTGCAGGATTGCCAGCAGAGAGTACTGCAAATTGTTGTAGTGCTTGTCCACCTTCTTTGCCAGGTTTGCCGGTAGGTAGTCGTAATTCTATGAGTTTACGATCACCAAACAAAGACATAGATTGACTGACAGCTAATAAGCTACTCCAATCAAAATAACGATCGACGACTAATACTTCACGCTCCGTAAAACCTTGTGAACGAGCCTGCGCACGAATTTTATCTGCAGCTTCTAATGCTAATAAATGTTCATCACTTGTAATCACATATAAAGGCGCAAGTGATTTTGCAAGATGAGCTTCTAGAGCTTCAGCGCGCAATTGCATGAATTTATTTTTCTGAGCTAATGCGAGTTAAGCGACGAAGAATTTGACTCACTGCATCGCCACGTAAATCAGCAAAAATCATTCTCTCCTCTGTTTCTTTGGCGAGGGCTTGTGATTCACTGAAGGCCATAGAACTTTGCAATGCTAATTCAGTAGTCGGGACTAATATTTTTCCTGCACTATCTTTAGCATTAAAATTTAATCGATACAGCAAACTAAATTCACGCACCTGACCTTGTGAATTTAAGGTTAGCACTTTCTTTTCTTCGACAGCACTTGAGATAAATAAGCTGACATCAGCAGCTTTAGGATCGGTGACTAGCGTTAATCCATCTTGTGTCTTAAGTGCTGCACGCAATTCACGTTCTAGTGGTGTTCGTGCTGGCGCATCGAGATACAGAGATTGAAAAGACAGTTTGGAATCTGCGCGTGTGCCGCGCAATTGGAATCCACATGCTGCTAAAGAGGTAAGCAGCAATAAAGATACGAGGGCGCGACGACGTGTATTCATGACTAAACCTTATGCAACGATATTAACTAATTTGCCGGGTACGATTATGATTTTTTTCGGTGTGTCGGTAACGAATTTTTTGACATGTTCATTCGCTAACGCTAAGGCTTCTATGGTGGCTTTATCTGCATCTTTGGCCACGATGATGCTGCCTCTGAGTTTGCCATTGACTTGAATCATGAGTTCAACCTCAGATTGTTCGAGTGCGCTGGCATCCACGCTAGGCCAAGGTGCATCCAAGATATCACCTAACTCTTTAGCAAAACCTAATGCTTCCCAAATTGCATGCGTGATATGCGGTGCGACGGGATACAGTACACGCAGGAAAATAGAGAGGCATTCACGCAGTGCAGATTTTTCTGCAGGCGTGTTTTCAAGTTTTGCTGCTTCTAAGAGATTGAGCATTTTCATACAAGCAGACACAACGGTGTTGTATTGCACGCGTTTGTAATCATGATCTGCTTGCTGCAATATTTTATGAATATCGCGACGCAGATTACTTGCCTGTGCAGATAAGTTGCCACTCGCTTTAGCAGAAGTCACATCTTGTATGAAAGCTGATTGTGCATGCGCATAGGTCCATACACGACGTAAGAAGCGATGTGCACCTTCTACGCCAGAACCTGACCATTCCAATGTTTGTTCTGGTGGTGAAGCAAACATGGTAAATAAGCGTGCTGTGTCAGCGCCGTATTGATCAATCTGCGCTTGCGGGTCTATGCCATTGTTTTTTGACTTAGACATTTTTTCTGTACCGCCTATGGATACAGCTTGTCCATCACTATTCAGCGTTGCTGAAACAGGTCGACCTTTATCATCGACATGCAATGAAACATCATCTGGATTAAACCATGTTTTTTTGCCTGAGCTATCTTCACGAAAATAAGTTTCGTTGAGCACCATGCCTTGTGTGAGTAAATTCACAAAGGGCTCATCGAATTTAATTAAACCAAAATCACGCATCACCTTAGTCCAGAAGCGTGCATAGAGTAAATGCAAAACAGCATGTTCAATGCCGCCTATGTATTGATCCATAGGCATCCAGTAATCATTACGTTGATCCACCATGGCTGTATTACTGCCAGGTGAACAGTAACGCATGTAATACCAAGATGAATCTACAAAGGTATCCATGGTGTCTGTTTCACGGCGTGCTGGTTTGCCGCAAGTTGGACAATCAACTGTCAGAAACGCAGTGTGTTTGTTGAGTGGATTACCACTGCCATCAGGCACGCAGTCTTCAGGTAAAACAACTGGCAAATCTTTTTCTGGTACAGGTACATCACCACAGCTTGCGCAGTGAATAATAGGAATCGGTGTACCCCAATAACGCTGACGTGAGATACCCCAGTCACGCAGACGATAGGTAATTTTTTTCTCGCCCAATGTTTGTGCAGCTAAATCAGTGGCAACTGCATCGACTGCTTGTTGGTAATGCAGGCCATTATATTTTTCTGAGTTGATGCATACACCATGCTCTTTGTCGGCATACCATTCTTTCCATGCATCGGTGCTAAATGTTTTGTTTTCAACTTGAATCACAGGTTGAATAGCTAAAGAATATTTTTTTGCAAAAGCAAAATCACGTTCATCATGTGCTGGTACGCCCATCACAGCGCCGTCACCATAGGTGATCAATACATAATTTCCTACCCAAACTTCAATTTCTTTGCCTGTCAGTGGATGTGTGACAAATAAACCAGTAGGCATGCCTTTCTTTTCCATCGTCGCCATATCAGCTTCGATCACGCTACCTTGTTTGCATTCAGCGATGAAAGCAGCCAGTGCTGGATTATTTTGTGCAGCATGACTTGCTAATGCATGTTCTGGTGCGACAGCACAGAACGTCACCCCCATGATGGTGTCAGCACGCGTGGTGAATACCCACAGCTTGCCTTCATTAATGAGTTGATTGTGGCTATCGTGAATTTTATGTGGAAAAGCAAAACGCACACCGGTAGATTTACCTATCCAGTTCGATTGCATAATACGAACACGCTCTGGCCAGCCTGGTAATTTATTTTCTACATGGTCGATTAATTCTTCAGCATAGTCGGTGATGCGCGCGTAATACATAGGTATTTCGCGCTTTTCAATTAAGGCACCTGAACGCCAACCGCGGCCATCGATGACTTGTTCATTTGCGAGCACGGTTTGATCGATAGGATCCCAATTCACTGTGCCGGTTTTTTTATAAATGATGCCGCGTTCCAGCATCTTTAAAAACATCCACTGATTCCATTTGTAATACTCAGGACGGCAAGCAGTCATTTCGCGTGACCAGTCTATAGCTAAGCCCATAGACTGCATCTGTTTTTTCATGGTCTCGATATTCGAGTAAGTCCATTGCGCAGGTGGTACACCATTTGCCATAGCGGCATTCTCAGCCGGCATACCAAAAGCATCCCAACCCATAGGCATTAAGACGTTATAACCATTCATACGCAGATGGCGTGCCATCACATCATTAATGGTGTAGTTACGTACATGTCCCATATGTAGTTTGCCCGATGGGTAAGGCAACATGGAGCACGCATAGAATTTTTTCTTCTCGCGCCCTTGTGCATCTTTTGCACCTTCAACGACGGTATAGGCGTCAATTGCGCGCCAGTATGCTTGTGCCTGTTGTTCGACTTCAGTCGGGCTGTATTTTTCTTGCATGAGAGGTGGAGCGCAGAGTAAGGATAGAACCCCCGATTATACCGGCTTGGCACTCTGAAATGGCTGGTTCTGATGGACTTGTGAGGCAAGAGTGCGTGCTTATTTACTAAGCACGGTAGGGATGGCAATAAGGTGATGTAAGACGATTAGCCTAGTTTGCAAACAAGCGCAGAGTTAGACGGCAGATTCTGTCTAATTAATTTGGTTTAGTGACGAAAGCTATTTTCGAAATGCCATTATTTTGCGCACCTGCCATAACTTTAGCGATGACTTCATAGCGAGTCGATTTATCAGCACGCAAATGCAGTTCAGGTGTGGGTGTTTTTTGCGCTGCGATCACAAAACGATTGTTTAACTCTTGATCGTTTATTTCAGCATTATTCCAAAACAGCTTGCCCTCAGCATTAATAGAAAGCGTAATGGTCTCTGGTTTTTCTGGCGCAGCAGTGGATTGCGCATTTGGTAAATCCAACTTCACTGCATGCGTGAAGAGAGGTGCAGTGATGATGAAAATGACGAGTAACACCAACATCACATCCACCATAGGAGTGACATTGATTTCAGCCATAGGAGCCTGATTATTATTTTCGTTGAATCCGCCGAATGCCATGATGAGTTTCCAATAATTAGCTGGATTTACGGTTAGTGCTAACCCGTGCGCCGGTTGTTAAATGCGCATGTAAGTCATGCGCAAAGGCATCGAGTTCAGCCAGTGTAATGCGATTGACGCGGGTAAAAGCGTTATAGCCCAGTACAGCAGGAATCGCTACCACTAAACCGATGGCAGTCATGATCAGTGCTTCGCCCACTGGTCCGGCGACTTTATCGATTTGTATCGTGCCCGCTGAAGATACCGCAACTAGAGCATGATAAATCCCCCACACGGTACCGAATAAACCAATAAAAGGTGCAGTAGATCCAACGGAAGCCAATAGCGTTAAGCCATTTTCTAAGCGTGAAGAAACGCGATTAATTTGCTGACGCAATGTGCGTGTGATCAGTTCACCCGGATCAATCGCAGCATTCAAAGAACCTGCTTTTACATTCACGGCTTCCACTGCATGCGAAGCTAGGGGAGAGTAAATTTGTTCTGTATCGGCATGGGACAGCGCAGCAATCGCATCCGGCATGCTAGGCGCATCCCAAAAATGTTCTACAGCGGCGGCACTGCTGCGAATGCGCCATGAAGCCCAGGCTTTAGAAATAATGTAATACCAACTAATGACAGACATCAGTAGCAGTATGTAAGCAACAGAATGGGAGATAGCATCGCCTTGTGCCCAGTAATGCGCAAAGCCTAAGTTATTATTCACAGTGTCGTTCATGCTGGTTCGCTTAATTAGAAGAACTTTGGAGTTTAAAGGGAATAGGGACTTGATACCACTCATCAATTGCTTTGCCATCAATTTTGGCAGAATTAAAGCGCCATGTTTTGACTGCTTCTACCGCAGCTTGATCAAGTCTAGGATAACTACTCGAGGATTTTACTTCGACCTCACCTGCACTACCGTCTGCTTTAACGAGAACTCGTAATACCACCGTGCCTTGCTCTCCGAGTCGCTTTGACATATTGGGATAAATGGGCTTTTGATTACTGGCGCTGTAACTCGCAGGAATAGAAACATCAGTTTTACTCGGCGCTATTACTACAGGGGCCGTTGTAGGCGCAGGAGCAGGAGGCGCTTCAACACGGGTAGGCGCAGGTGGAGTAGGCGCAGTCGGTGCTGAAACCGGTGCAACAGGAGCAGCTTGCGCCACCTCAGTTGGAGTACTAACTTTACTAGGACTAGGCTGCGGCTGTGGTGTTGGAGCGGGCGCAGCTACTGTTTGTGGGCGGGGTGGTGCTGGAATCGGTTTTGCTACTCGTTGTTCTATCGTTTTAGGCGTGGGTTGTGATTGCATCAATTCCACTAACACCGGTGGTGCCTCAGGTGGTGTGATGGTGTGTTCCATGAAACCGAGCATGAACAGGAAAGCCAGTATTACATGAAGTAATACGGTGGCTGAGATAGAAGCACCTGAACGCAATGAAATCATGATGGAGATAAAACCTTAAGCGAGGACAGCGAGATGGTTCAACGTAGACCAAGTACGTCTTGCATATCGAACAAACCTGAGGTTTTATTTTGCAAAAAACGAGCAGCACGTAAGCTGCCATGTGCGTACGTGACGCGGCTAGAGGATTTATGTGTGATTTCTATGCGCTCGCCTATGCCTGCAAACAAGACAGTATGGTCACCCACAATATCGCCACCACGAATCGTGGCAAAACCGATAGAAGAGGGATCACGTTCACCCGTCACACCTTCACGTGCAAAGACACCATCTTTTTTTAAATCGCGTCCGAGTGCATCAGCAATCACTTCACCCATTTTTAAGGCTGTGCCTGAAGGTGCATCGACTTTATGTCTATGATGGGCTTCTATGATTTCAATGTCATAGCCATGCGAAAAACTTTTCGCTGCTAGTTCCAATAATTTCATCGTAACGTTCACACCCACGCTCATGTTAGGAGCAAACACAATCGCTGTTTTTTTTGCAGCAGCTTCAATCGCTGCTTTGCCTGCCTCATCAAAACCCGTGGTGCCTATGATCATTTTGATGCCATGCTCTGCGCAATAAGCGAGATGATGCAAGGTGCCTTCAGGACGCGTGAAGTCGATCAGAAATTGCGACTGCGCTAAGCCTTTGTGTAAATCGGATTCGATTAAGACACCACCAGGCTGTCCCAGAAAAGCAGCAGCGTCAGTGCCCACACTGGGCGATGTAGCTACATCGAGTGCACCAGTGAGAGTGGTTTCTGGATCATGGACGATGGCTTCAATCAGCATACGTCCCATAAGGCCGGAGGCACCGGCTACCGCAATTTTCATCGCATTCATCGCTGACTTAATAGAGGAGATTTATTTTTTTTTCGGAGCAGCGATACGCATCAGATAGTCTTTTTCGGTAGGTAAGTCACCACCTTCAAATTTTGCGACTTTGTCATTTTCAAAAAACACTACGACGCGACTTGCTGTGAGTTGACCATCACCGTTTTTTAAACGGAAAGGATAATCCCATCTATTTTGATGAAAATTATCG
This sequence comes from Bordetella parapertussis, assembly GCA_945883145.1. Taxonomy (GTDB): domain Bacteria; phylum Pseudomonadota; class Gammaproteobacteria; order Burkholderiales; family Burkholderiaceae_D; genus Pernthalerella. Next base: position 28,829 of record CAMCXB010000006.1, read on the forward strand.
ATTAAGAGTGGTGTGCCAAGCAGAAAACGCACTTGATCTTTGGTCATGCCGTTCTTGAGTTGCGCCACCATTTCTTGGGTAATGAAATTTCCCTGCTGAACGTCAGGCCGGTAAATTGGAACGAAACCAAACAGTTTTTCATTTTTGACCACTTGCACCACGCCACTAGCAGGGCTAACTTTTTCGCTGTTAGCACTTTCTTTAGCAAAGGGATTGCGCAGGGCGCAAGCATTTAAGGCGAGGCTAGCGATAAGTGCGAGTAAAATCGTATAACGACGCGAAATAAGTGAAAGATGAATGGATTGCATGAGCAAGGCGACCTGAAGAGGAATTGAGCGCTATGGCTAAACGCTATATGATAAGGCAGATCTTATTCTACTGAGCAAAATCATGTCTCTCAATCCTGCAGAATTAAAAGCTAGCGGCCTCAAAGCAACCTTACCTAGGCTGAAAATACTGGAAATTTTCCAAGGTAGCAGCGTTCGTCATCTCTCAGCCGAGGATGTTTATAAAATGCTATTGACCGAAAATCTCGATGTTGGATTGGCAACTGTTTACAGAGTGCTAACGCAATTTGAGCAAGCTGGACTACTTAGTCGAAATCATTTTGAAACCGGAAAAGCTGTGTTTGAGCTCAACCAAGGCACCCATCATGATCATTTAGTGTGTTTGGATTGTGGTCGGGTGGAAGAATTTTTTGATGAAGAAATTGAAAAACGTCAGCATCAAATTGCGAAAGATCATGGATTTAATCTGGCTGAGCATGCTTTGGCGCTGTATGGTTCATGCACAAAAACAGCTTGCCCGCATCGTGAAAGCTAATCGCTTTCCTATTATTTTAAGTATGGGATAGTGCGTTAGAGAGCAATCTAGCAGTGATGTCCACAATCGGAATCACTCTTTCATATGCCATACGAGTAGGACCAATCACACCTAAAGTCCCTACAATCTTGCCATTCACTTCGTAAGGTGCAGTTACCACACTCATTTCTTCTACTGGCAAGAGTTGTGATTCGCCACCAATAAAAATCTGTACACCAGTCGCTTTATTGGAGATATCTAGTAAAGCGGCAAGACCAGATTTTTGTTCAAAGACATCAAATAATTTTCTCAGTGAAGTCATGTTGGCAGATAAATCCGAGACTGCGAGTAAATTACGTTCGCCGGAAATCACCACTTCATCGCTATGCTCAGTCATTGCATCACTGCCTGCTTCTACTGCGGCTTGCATGAGGGTAGTCATGCTATCGCGTAGCTGACGCAATTCTTCTTGCACTTTGATTCTGACTTCTTGAAAAGAGCGACCAGCATAATGTTGATTGATGTAGTTGGCAGCTTGTGTCAATTGACTCGGTGTGTAGTCAGTGTCGGTTAGTAGTAAACGATTTTGTACTTCACCATTCGGTGCAACAATCACTAATAAAATGCGTTTTTCAGAGAGACGTAGAAATTCAATTTGCTGAAAAGCAGATTCACGTTTCGGTGCTAACACTACGCCTGCAAATTGCGACAGTGAGGACAGTACTTGTGCTGCATTCGAAATAATTTTTTGACTGGAAGCCGTACCATGCTGTTGCAGTCGTGATTCAACAGAGGCTTGATCAATAGATTCGACGGTCAATAAGGTATCAACAAAGATGCGATAGCCACGTGGAGTGGGTACTCGACCAGCAGAAGTATGGGGACTGGAGACAAAACCCATTTCTTCTAGATCCGACATGATGTTACGGATCGTTGCAGGAGAGAGATCTAAACCAGAAATTTTCGACAGCGCACGTGATCCCACAGGCTGACCGTCAGAGATGTAACGTTCCACCAGGGCTTTAAGTAAAGTTTGTGCGCGTATATCGAGTTGCATAGTGTGTATTCTAACGAGCGAGGTCACTTAGCGCCAGTCGCATCATGAATACTTGCTTAAGTTGTCAGCCAGCCTACTAAATCATGCAAGTTAGTGAACATTGCATCGGGTTGTATATGTCCGAGTTCTGCGGGTGCTTGTTGATTTTGTCTATTCAGCCAAATACCAGTCAGTCCTGCTTTTTGCGCACCTTCTACATCTAAGCGTAAATCATCACCTATGTATGCAACTTGCTCAGGTTGGAGCTTGAGCGCTTCGCAAGCTAGCAAAAAAACATGCGGATCAGGTTTGGCTTTGCCTATTTTATGAGCAGACAGTGAAACTTCAAAATGATGCGCCAGACCGATGGCCTCTAAATCTGCTGCGCCATTAGTTAATGATCCCAGTTTGACCAACTTAGCTAAGTGCGGCAAACAGTGTGCGACATCATCAAAGAGTTGTACTTGATTTCTAGCCTGATTAAAAACTTGCATAGCCGCTGTCACTAAGGCGGCTTCTTCATCGCAACGTAAAAAGGTATCTAACAAAGCTTGATAGCGAAGAGCTTGTAAATCGATTGCCAGTTCTGGTCGTGCTTGCATGAGTTGTATGCGCTGCTGTCGCATCATATCAATGGAATAACTAGCCGCGACGCGAGGTGCATGAGCTGCTAGCCATGCAAACAAAACTTGTTCGGCTTGGACAATCACGGGCTTAATCGGCCATAAGGTGTCGTCTAAATCAAAAAATAGCGCGCGTATGCTGTGCTGATGGTTGGACTTCATGGCTGTGGCAGATTCTCAAAAATATTTTTCCAATTATGTTCTAATCGTGCCCATGTCACACACCAAACCCACTAGTCACTTTCAAACCGTCGCCATCATAGGCAAGCACGGTGCTTCCGGTATTCATGAAACTTTGCTAGAGCTAGCGGATTTTCTGCAATCGATAGGACGTACCGTCATTGTTGAATCGGATACCGCGAAAGAACTCAAAGATAGTCGTTTAACCAGCTTTGATTTAGAGGAAATCTGTAGACGCGCTGATTTGGCTATTGTGGTGGGCGGTGACGGCACCATGCTAGGCATTGCGCGTCAGTTGGCTTCATTCAAGGTGCCTTTAATAGGCGTCAATCTTGGGCGTTTGGGTTTTATGACAGACATACCCAAAGAACGCATGCTGCCTTTGCTACAAGATATTTTTGAAGGACAGTTGGCATCCGAAAAACGTAGTCTGTTAGAAGGCGTGATTTTGCGCGGTGAGCAGACTATTTTTAAGGCGCTCGCATTTAATGACATCGTCGTATCACGCACTGCAGCTGCGGGCATGGTGGAGTTGCGGGTCGAAGTAGATGGACATTTCATGTACAACCAACGTTCTGATGGTCTGATACTGTCTACGCCGACTGGTTCAACCGCTTATGCACTCTCAGCGGGTGGGCCGATTTTGCATCCTGAACTTGATGGCATTGTGTTGGTACCGATTGCGCCGCATTCTTTATCGAATCGACCTATCGTCTTGTCTGGTAGCTGCGAGATTGTGATTCGGTTAGCGAGTGGCTATGAAGGTAGTGTAAATTTTGACATGCAATCTATTACTAATTTACAGCAACATGACAAAGTAATTGTGCGTCGATCAGAGCACGCCATTACTTTTCATCATCCAGTCGGATGGAGTTACTACGATACGCTGCGCGAAAAACTGCATTGGAACGAATACCCATCTGTGCTTGGTCAGTTAAAATAGCAGGTATTCCCTGCATTGCACAGGCCACCTGCGGAGTCTGCCATCAACGGACCTGCAACTTGCTTAAAACCATATAAAATTTTTCCGTCCTCATGCTAAGAACCTTAGTCATTCGAGATTTTGTCATTGTTGATGCGATCGAATTAGAGTTGTCCTATGGTTTTTCCGTGTTTACGGGAGAAACTGGCGCGGGAAAATCTATATTGATCGATGCCTTAACCTTAGCTTTAGGTGGGCGAGCGGATGGAAGCGTGGTGCGTGAAGGTGCACTGAAGGCAGACATCAGTGCTGAATTTGATTTGCAAGTAGGTTCAAGTATTTACGCTTGGTTAGAAGAACAAGCATTCAACACCGAAGATCAAATGGTGATGTTGCGTCGTGTCGTCGATGCGGGTGGTCGCTCTAAAGCTTTTATTAATGGTGGTGCAGCCACCATTACACAATTGCGCGACTTAGGTGAATTACTCGTTGATATACACGGACAACATGCGCATCAGTCTTTACTAAAAACTGATGCACAACGACTTTTATTAGATACGCAAGCAGGGCTGTTAGAACAAGTTAGTGCAGTCGCACTTGCATTTAAAAACTGGCGTGCAGTGAAACGACGCCGTGAAGACTTTGAACAAAACGCAAAAAACGTATTACTGGAACGTGAACGTTTGGAATGGCAGGTGGGTGAGTTAGAAAAACTTGCACCTAAAACTGGTGAATGGACTTTAATTAGTAATGAGCACAGTCGTTTGTCGCATGCTGCTAGTTTGATAGAAGGTGCGCAACATGCATTAGACGCGCTATCAGAAAGTGAATCCTCGCCTATGTTGTCGCAGGTGGTAGCGATAGAACAAAAGCTGGGTAAGTTATTAGACATTGATGAAAACTTAAAGCCAGTATTAGAAGCCTTAGAGCCTGCACGTATACAACTACAAGAAGCTGTCTATGCATTAAATGATTATGTCAGCAAACTAGAATTAGATCCGCAGCGTTTGCGTGAAGTGGATGTACGTTTAGAAGCTTTGCATTCTGCTGCAAGAAAATTTCATGTCACACCAGAAGAACTACCAGAAGAGTTTGTAAAACTCTCGGAGCATTTGCAGCAATTAGCTCATGCAACAGATATGGATGCTTTACGTGAGCAAGAAGACAAGCTAAATCAAGAATACATGGCGCTGGCAAAAAAACTCACGACTGCGCGCACTAAAGCAGCAGCTGCATTAGGAAAAGCAGTCACCGCTGCGATGCAAGATTTATCGATGGCGGGTGGTTCATTTGCGATTGCACTCAATGCAGCAGAACCGACAGCGCATGGAGTAGAGCAAATTGAATTTTTAGTGGCGGGTCATGCAGGCACTACACCACGACCGCTAGCAAAAGTCGCATCGGGTGGTGAGTTGGCGCGGATTGCATTAGCTATTTCTGTGATTGCATCGAGTTCAACTGCCACACCAACTTTGATATTTGATGAAGTCGATAGTGGTATCGGTGGTGCTGTAGCAGAAGTGGTAGGGCGTTTACTCAAACGCTTGGGACATGATAGACAAGTGTTATGTGTTACCCATTTACCGCAAGTCGCCAGTCAAGCGGCACAGCATTTCCAAGTGAGTAAAGCGACACAAGAAAATGGCAAAACAATTTCACACATTGCGCCTCTAGATGCCAATTTGCGTGTGGAAGAAATCGCGCGCATGTTAGGTGGTCTAGAAATCACCGCAACAACGAGACAGCATGCACGTGAATTGCTTTCTTTATGACAGATTTAATTAATTAAAAGTATCTCCGAAAAGGGCACACCATTCATGAGCTTTAATCAGGAACCGCCCTATAAGCACGGGTCGTTAACTAAAACAGCAGTGTTGTTCGTTAATCTGGGAACACCAGAAGCAGCAACACCAGCTGCAGTGCGTGTTTATCTCAAAGAATTTCTGTCTGATCCGCGCGTAGTAGAAATTCCGCGTTTGATTTGGTGGTTAATTTTGAATGGCATTATTTTGCCATTTCGTTCTAAACAATCTGCACACAAATACGCCACGATTTGGACGCCAGAGGGTTCGCCACTCAAAGTACATACTGTAAAACAAAGTCAATTATTGCAATCTAATTTATCTGCACGTGGCATAGATGTACGCGTAGAAATGGCGATGCGTTATGGTCATCCCTCTGTGCCTTCAGTGTTAGATAAATTAAAAGCCGATGGCTTTGATCGTATTTTATTATTACCTGCTTATCCTCAATATTCCGCTACCACGACTGCTTCAATATTTGATGCAGTGTTTTCGCATTTTGCAAACATACGCAATGTGCCCGAACTACGATTGATTAAGCATTATCACGATCACGATGCGTATATCACTGCGTTGGCACAAACTTTACGTACCCATTGGGAGCAGCATGGCCGCGCAGACAAACTGGTGATGAGTTTTCATGGTGTGCCTAAGCGTACTTTAATGATGGGTGATCCCTATCATTGTGAATGCTATAAAACAGCGCGCTTGATTGCTGAAAAATGCGGTTTATCTAAAGAGGATTATCTCGTCACTTTTCAATCGCGCTTCGGTAAAGCAGAATGGTTACAACCTTATACCGCACCTACTTTAGAAAAACTCGCTGCTGAAGGTGTGAAACGGCTAGATGTCATGTGTCCTGGTTTTACCAGTGATTGTTTGGAAACACTGGAAGAAATCGCAATGGAAGCAAAAGAAGATTTTCTCGCAGCCGGTGGTACGGAATATCGTTACATCTCTTGTCTGAATGAATCACACACATGGATAGATGCGATGGCTGATTTGGTTGTAAGCCATACACAAGGATGGCCCGTTAATTTATCCGATGCTGATCAACAAGCTAGATTGACTGATGCAGAAACTGGTCGTCGCCAAGCGATTGCCTTAGGCGCAAATCAATAAGTAATTCCTTCCTTCCCCAGCTTGGGTTGCAGCCGGCGCGATGAGCGTCGGCCTGATTTTTTCAGAATTTAAGCGCGCGGGCTTGAAATTGTTGTGTTTATCCCCATATTTCTTACTAATATGATTTAAGTCACTGATATTGCTGGAGATTTTATGACCCAAGGCGAACCAGGCCAACATGATGCAGAGCCCATTCCTGGGCAGGACGCACCAGCTGTAAATCCTGAGAACAGTCCACCTCAGGAGGCTGCGCAGCTTACTGTGGAACAGAAATTAGCTGAGGCAGAAGCCAAAGTAGCGGAAATGCAAGATGCATTTTTGCGAGCGAAAGCCGAGGGTGAAAACACCAGACGGCGTGCTCAAGAAGATATTACGCGAGCGCACAAGTTCGCAATTGAAAGTTTTGCAGAAGCGATGGTGCCAGTCAAAGATAGTTTGGAGATGGCATTAAAGGTAGAAACCCCTTCTATAGAATCGCTGAAAGAAGGTGTGGAAATGACGCTCAAACAATTAGCTTCAGCATTTGAGAAAAATCGTTTGCTAGAGATAAATCCAGAGCCGGGTGAAAAATTGGATCCTATGAAGCATCAAGCAATTTCTATGGTGCCAGCTGAACAAGAGGCAAATACAGTCGTCACAGTTCTGCAAAAGGGATACATGATTGCCGATCGTTTATTGCGCCCTGCTTTAGTGATTGTGGCGCAATAAAGAGCAAGATGATTTAAATCTTTAGTGAAGTTAGGAGTCTATTGAATTCAACCTGACTTACCTCACATTAGTATTAATCGAATTAATTACATAGATTTTGAAGGGAACTATCATGGGAAAAATCATAGGCATAGATTTGGGAACAACCAATTCTTGCGTCTCCATTATGGAAGGTGGTCAACCTAAGGTGATTGAAAACTCCGAAGGTGCACGTACCACGCCATCTATCATCGCCTATCAAGAAGATGGTGAAATTTTAGTTGGTGCGCCGGCTAAACGCCAAGCAGTGACCAATCCTAGAAATACCCTGTTTGCTGTCAAGCGTTTGATTGGCCGTAAATTCGCAGAAAAAGAAGTGCAAAAAGATATCGCCTTGATGCCTTACGAGATCATCAAAGCAGATAACGATGATGCATGGATTGCTGTACGTGATAAAAAATTAGCACCACCGCAAATCTCTGCGGAAGTTCTGCGCAAGATGAAAAAAACTGCAGAAGATTATTTAGGTGAAGAAGTCACAGAAGCCGTGATTACTGTACCTGCTTACTTCAATGATGCGCAACGTCAAGCAACCAAAGATGCAGGACGTATTGCTGGTCTTGATGTTAAACGCATCATCAATGAACCGACTGCAGCAGCACTAGCTTTTGGCTTAGATAAAACCGGTAAAGGCGATCGTAAGATTGCTGTTTATGATTTGGGTGGCGGTACCTTTGACGTTTCTATCATTGAAATTGCAGACGTTGATGGCGAAATGCAATTCGAAGTGTTATCCACTAATGGCGATACCTTCTTAGGCGGTGAAGACTTCGATCAACGTATGATTGATTTCGTAATTGAAGAATTCAAAAAAATCAATGGACTAGACTTAGCCAAAGATCCGATTGCATTGCAGCGGATTAAAGCTTCTGCAGAACGCGCAAAAATAGAATTATCTTCATCTCAGCAAACTGAAATCAATGAGCCTTACATCGCCATGGCAAATGGCGCGCCTGTTCATTTGAATTTAAAAATTACACGTTCTAAATTAGAGTCTTTGGTAGAAGAGCTGATTGCTAAAACCATAGAGCCTTGTCGTATTGCGATTACCGATGCTGGTGTCAAAGTTTCAGATATTGATGACATCATCTTGGTCGGTGGTATGACACGTATGCCTAAGGTGCAGGAAAAAGTAAAAGAATTCTTTGGTAAAGATCCTCGTAAAGATGTGAATCCTGATGAAGCAGTAGCAGTCGGTGCAGCGATTCAAGGTTCGGTACTGTCGGGCGATCGTAAAGATTTATTATTGTTAGACGTCACACCACTATCACTAGGTATTGAAACCTTAGGTGGTGTAATGACCAAGATGATTAAGAAAAACACCACCATCCCAACTAAATTTAGTCAGGTGTTTTCTACCGCTGAAGATAATCAACCTGCGGTGACCATTAAAGTATTCCAAGGTGAACGTGAAATGGCAGTAGGGAATAAAGGTTTGGGTGAATTTAATTTAGAAGGTATACCGCCTTCTTCCAGAGGATCACCGCAAATTGAAGTGACCTTCGATATTGATGCCAATGGTATTTTGCATGTAGGTGCAAAAGACAAAGCCACTGGTAAAGAAAATAAAATCACCATTAAAGCTAACTCCGGTCTAACCGAAGAAGAGATACAAAAAATGGTGCGTGATGCAGAAGCCAATGCAGAAGAAGATAAGCGTTTGAAAGAAGTCGCTGAAGCGCATAATCAAGGTGATGCACTGGTTCACTCAACACGTAAAGCATTAACTGAGCACGGTGATAAGCTAGATGCTGCTGAAAAGACAGCCATTGAAGCTGCGATTAAAGAATTAGAAGAAGCATTAAAGAGTAATGATAAAGCCCTGATTGAAGCAAAATCTACGGCCTTATCAACGGTAGCGCAAAAGTTAGGCGAAAAGATGTATGCTGACATGCAAGCACAGCAAGCAGCTGGTGATGCAGCAGGAGCAGCAGGCGCTCAAGCAAGTGGTGGTGGATCAAATAAGCCGGCAGATGATGATGTTGTCGATGCCGACTTCAAGGAAGTAAAAGACAAATAATTTTTCGTCGCTCAATTATATTGAGATGACATCACCGGGCTAACGTGGCGCAATGGCCAACGGCCCGGTTTTTTGCATGTGTGGTTAGGACAATAAAAGATGGCAAAACGTGACTTTTACGAAGTGCTGGGCTTAGCAAAGAATGCTTCTGATGAAGAGATCAAGAAAGCCTACCGCAAGCTTGCAATGAAATATCATCCGGATCGCAATCCGGATAGCAAAGGTGCAGAAGATAAATTCAAAGAGGTGAAAGAAGCCTATGAGATGCTATCTGATCCACAAAAGCGTGATGCCTATGATCGTTTCGGTCATGCTGGTGTTGATCCAAATATGGGTGGAGGCGGAGCAGGCTTTGGTGGTGGTTCAGCAGGATTCGGTGATGCCTTTGGAGATATCTTTGGTGACATCTTTGGTGGTGGTGGAGGTCGTGCAAGAAGTGGGCCGCAAGTCTATCGCGGTGCAGACCTACGCTATAACTTAGATATCACGCTTGAGCAGGCAGCCAATGGTTTTGACACCACGATTCGTGTGCCTTCATGGAATGAATGTGAAACCTGCCATGGATCGGGTGCGAAAGCAGGTACCAATCCCACCACTTGTACTACTTGTGCTGGACATGGCCAAGTCAGAATGCAACAAGGATTTTTTAGTATTCAACAAACCTGTCCTAAATGTCATGGAACGGGCAAGGTCATCTTAGATCCTTGTAGTCCTTGTGCAGGTGCGGGTCGTATCAAGAAAAATAAAACCTTAGAAGTCAAAATCCCTGCTGGCATTGATGACGGTATGCGCATACGTTCAACCGGTAATGGCGAGCCGGGTATGAATGGTGGCCCTACCGGTGATTTATATGTAGAAATTCATATCAAACAGCACGCAGTATTTCAACGTGATGGTGATGACTTGCATTGCGAAATGCCTATCTCGTTTGCTAAGGCTGCATTGGGTGGTGACATAGAAGTTCCTACCCTTTCAGGCAAAGTCTCTTTTGGCGTGCCGGAGGGAACGCAGAGTGGAAAAACATTTAGATTACGTGGCAAAGGAATCAAGGGTGTACGTTCCGGATTTGCTGGTGATTTGTTTTGCCATGTCGTTGTTGAGACACCTATTAAACTAACAGACAAACAAAAAGAGCTCATGCAAGAGTTTGATAAATTAACATTAGCTGGTGGAGCAAAACATAGTCCTCAGAGCAAAACATGGATGGATAAAGTAAAAGAATTTTTTGAATAAATCTTTTAGTGAGTAAAAAATAAAAATGCCGACTACATAGTCGGCATTTTTTATGCGCGATCAAATGTTGGTCTGTGCTTTATAGGCATAAGAGATTGTTATTTTTGCGTACTGATACGATCGCGTAGCAGAGCAAGCTATATAAATCAGCAAGTCAATACACAGTCCACTGCTATATCAAATACAAAAGTCTTGCTATGAACAAGATCGTGGGATTGTCTATCCCTAAATTTTATTTCCTATCATGAAGATGAGCGAACAAAAAGAAACTAGCCTGAGTCAGTTATTTAAAAAACTGAAATTATCAAATCGATCGACTGAACTAGAACAATCTCTTGTTCGCATACTGATTGCAACTGGGCTTATCATTTATTTGGTATACAAAAATCAAGTAACTGATGAATCGCAATTAAATCTCTCTAATCATTTTCAATGGATAGCGACAGTATTTATGTTGGCTGCCATTACGATTAGTTTATGCATCATTAAATGGCCAGAAAACTCAATCTTTCGACATGTAGTTGCAATTTTCTTGGATATGGGTGCATTGACCTATATTCTGATAGAGGCAGAAGAACATGCATCGCCGTTTTATGCCATTTATCTTTGGTTAATTATTGGATATGGATTTAGATTTGGTAAAAAATATTTATTCATCGCACTTTGCTTAGCTTTAATTGGTTTTGGTTTTGTTATTTATAGCATTCCATTTTGGAAAAATAATATATACCTGTCATTGGGATTATGGCTGGGTATGCTGATGAACTCGCTCTATTTAAACACCTTACTAGGTCGTTTATATAAAGCCCTAGATCAAGCAGAGATAGCGAATAGAGCGAAGCGTCATTTTATATCCTCAATTAGTCACGAGTTACGGACACCTCTGAATGCCATCATAGGCATGGTTGATTTAATGGAATCATCACCATTGAATAAAGAACAAAAAGAAATGTTGGATTGTATGAGTACAACTTCGCAAGTCATGCTGTCTCAAATTGAAGATGTGCTTGATTTTGCGAAAATAGAAGCGGGAAAAATGACGATTGAGAAAAGTGAATTCGACTTATATCAATTAGTTTTTTCAATTATTGACATTTTTCGCTATCAAATTAATCCGAATAAAGTAAGCCTTAATCCTGTGATTGCTTGTGATGTACCTCAATTTCTGATTGGTGATGAGCGACATATACGTCAAATCATGGTCAATCTCATAGGCAATGCAGTGAAGTTTACTGAGCGAGGTCAAATCACTATTCGTATTAAAAAAAATGAGCAAGGAAAAAATCTCACGTTATTGCGATTTTTTATCATTGATACAGGAATTGGCATTGCCTATCATGCACAGCCCAGTATTTTTGATAGCTTTAAACAAGCCGATGAATCTACTGCACGTAGATATGGTGGAACAGGATTAGGAACAGCGATCTGCCAGCAATTAGTAAAACTCATGCACGGCAAAATTGGATTTTCTAGTGAGCCAGGCTTGGGCAGTGAATTTTGGTTTGATTTGCCATTTGAGACACCTAGCGATCGTAGCAAGGAGAATAGTCAGCTGATTCAAGCTGAAAAAATCCATATTTTTTTTATGAGTAATCAAGAGAAAAATATAGAAAATATCAAACACTATTTTTCTAAATATCAAGCAGAAATTATCGCCACACCATTTTCAGGATTGTCGGCTGCAGCAATCGTAAAAAAAATCAAAGATTATGGGGAAATTAATTTATTAATGATAGATTTTCCTATGTCGATAGCGGGATATTGTGATAACGATGATAAAGAGTTGGTAAAAAATATCATGCACTCATTGAGTATCGCAGAAAAAACTGCATCAATTACGAGCGCATTAATTATTCCTGATGGTCTATCGAGTAAATTAGCAGATGAATTAATCATTGCTTTAGGCTTGACGGCGGTTTTACCTGCGCCTATCAATGAGATCGCAATAGAAAATTATGTACAGTTACATCTGGCAGCAAATGCGATTAATGAAAATAAAAGTATTGCACAAGAATTACATGACAATAAAAATGAAGCGTCTCACGATCGCTTGATTCAGACGCAGTATGAATTAGCTAAAGCCCATATTTTGATTGCTGAAGATAATCCGGTTAATAGAAAAGTTTTGCAAAAGATTTTAGATCGTGCTGGATATCATTATTCCATTGCAAAAGATGGTGATGAGGCACTCGATTTAATTGATAAAACTAAATTTGATGCCATAGTTTTGGATATGAATATGCCTGGCATGAGTGGATTAGAGATAGCAAGAATTTATAACATTATTAGTGGGAAGGATGAGCGAGCGCCTATGATTATGTTTTCAGCTAATGTAACGCCAGATGCAAAGGAGAGCAGTTTAAAAGCAGGCGTAGATGAATTTTTACCTAAGCCTATAAAAATTGATACATTTTTAAATGTTTTGAATAAACTGTTGTCAAAAAAACGCTCAGAGAAAAATAGTGCACTGAACTTAAAATTTAACGATGAGAAAATCATTCAGAAAAGTTATGACGTTTTAGAATTAACTACCCTCATGGGTTTAGAAGAAGTAAGTGCCGATCCATTATTTTTAGATGAATTAATTCAAGAATTTATTACTGAAAATAAAAAAACAGTATTGAAATTTGAAGAGGTTATGCAAGCTGAGCATAGTGAGGAAATAAAAGACGTCTTACATTATTTAAAAGGTGCGGCGGTCAGCGTAGGTGCGATGGAGTTACTCCAGTATTGCAAGAAAATAGAAAAAATGAATGCCTTAGAAATTAATCAGCTGAAAGAGAATATAGTCGCGGCTATGAAAAATTATGCGCATAATCTTTGTAATGCGCTTGAGAATTATCGATTTCAAAGAAGAAGAAAAACCATGGCTTTAGTTTCAACAGAATCATTTGCACCTACATTTTCTAGAACTTCATTGCAAACAAGTACCAATCAAAATAGAAATATTTAATAACTTGAAGTGCTAAAAATTCTATGAATCTAAATTAAGTGTTTAATTTAGATTCATAGATGCATCATTAATTTATGCTGCAATTAATTCTGTGGTGAGATGTTGACTGCTGTGGGTATCCGCTTTCATTTCATTTTGTCGAATTTGAGATTTGACAATACGATTCATAATATGTATATCTTTATCGCTCAATTTAAGTGCAGCATTTACCCATATCTCAGTAATATCCATCATTTCCCTATAGGAGAGCGGATTAAAATGCCTTCTGCATTCATACATGGCACGTAAACCATTTACCCTACGTCCGTTTTGTTTGATGAAATCAGAGACTGCCTGCTCACCCTCACCATCCTCTGCCAAAATATCTACAATGCCCATAGAATGGAGATCTTCTGCGGCATAGATATTCCCACTAGATATCATCTCTTCAGCAATACGTGGTCCTACACGTCTCGCCAAAAAGCTGTAAGCGCCCATACCTGGGAATAAATTAAAAATGATTTCAGGTAAGCCCATGCGTGCACTGCGTTCTGCAATAATGACATTACTTGATAGCGCAGTTTCAAATCCACCGCCTAATGCATCTCCTTGAACTAATGAAATAGTAATCAAGGGAGAGAGATAATTTACTGCTCGCGAATAAACACAGTCCACACATAATTTTGCATATTCAAGTAAAGCAGTGCGATTTTTCTCTTTAATCAGTTGAGAAAATAAAGCAAGATCACCACCATAATTGAAAACGCCAGGTGTTTTAGAGGCGACTACATAGTAATCAACCGGTTGCAGTTCACCATTATGTAAGAATAATCCTCCATTGGTTTCTAGTTCTTCATCATTGATTCGAATTTCTTTTAATAAATCGATATTAAAACAATGAATGCCACGTGGCTTCATAAAATTCCATAATGTTTTTGTTGTCGGAATATACTCAAGTTCAATTTGTGTAAAGTTTTCTTGTCCGAATAATTCCTGAATTTTTACTTTTCTTAATATCTGATCTGTAATTTTGCTATTAATCATGATGAACTCCTTTTTGCATACGATATGCGTGGGTTTATGAGATAAGATTTTATAAATAATTTAAAAATTAAATAAGCATCCTAATTTTTGTATTAACAAAGATCTTAATATGTTGATCTTCAGCCTAGATGAATTCAAAAATTTTAGAAATATAGATAAAAAAATTGCAGCGGGTTCCTTGCAGCTTCGCTTGATGTAAACAACATGGAACACAAAAATAGCCTAAATATTCGCTTTTTCATTGTGAATAATAGTTAGCGATTTTTTGATGATCACTAATATTTCGTGCTTTTTTTAAAATTTAAAAGCGTTTTTACTAAATATGTTGTGACGATATTTTTTAATTTTTTATAATTATCATCAGTCATGCCACTTTTACTACTTTAGTTTTTGTTATCTTGACTTAGGCAATATGAATTTTCTAAAAGTGAATCAAGATATAGTCTAGTGTTGCGTACTTAACAATGAGTGGGATGTTTTCTTTGGTGGGGTAAAATCATGTCTAAGAGTCTAAAAAGGATGCAACATGAGTAATAGAAATATTAGTGAATCTTTAGATCAACTCTTATCCAATAATAAAGATTGGGCAAAGAGAATGATTTCTAAAGATCCAGAATTTTTTAAGAAACTTGTTGCCCAGCAGTCTCCAGAATTTCTTTGGATAGGTTGTTCAGACAGTAGAGTGCCTGCAAATGAAATTGTGGGGCTATTACCGGGCGAATTATTCGTACATCGTAATGTTGCAAATGTGATTGTTCATACAGACTTAAATAGTCTGTCTGTTTTGCAATTTGCTATTGATGTTTTGGGAATTAAACATATTATTGTTTGTGGGCATTATGGTTGCTCTGGTGTACATGCAGCTTTAGAAAGACGTCGCGTAGGTTTGGCCGATAACTGGTTAAGGCATGTACAGGACGTACACCAAAAACATGAACGCTATTTGGGTGAGGTTTTACCTTCCAAAGACAGGCGCGATAGATTATGTGAACTCAATGTTTTAGAGCAGGTGATTAATGTTTGTCAGACTACGATAGTGCAAGATGCTTGGGAGCGTGGGCAAAAACTTACCGTACATAGTTGGGTATACAGCCTTGAAGATGGGATAGTGCGTGATTTAGGCATGGCAGTCAGTCAGGCAGAGTCATTGATACCACAATTCGAAGCGAGTTTATTACGCTATCAATAAGCAGTGCGAATGATCAGTGTGATGATTTGTATTTTGTCCGCATGCTGAATGTTTCACTGTTTAGAAACTATGCTCCGCACTAGGAAAGCTTAGGTCTCGAACTGCTAGCACATACTGTTGTATCGCTTCTTCTATACTGTGTGCAGACTCCATGAAATTTCTCACAAATTTAGCTTTATGCCCTGGAAACACGCCTAGCATATCGTGCATGACTAAAACTTGTCCTGAGCAATTCACGCCAGCTCCAATACCTATAGTTGGAATGCTTAGCTGAGCAGTCGTTTTTTCAGCTAAGTCAGTAGGAATAGCTTCCAATACGAGTAAGGATGCACCAGCTTCTTGTAAGGCTAAGGCATCATGTATGAGTTGTTGTGCTGATTCTGTGGTTTTACCTTGTACCTTAAATCCGCCTAGTTGAAAAACAGATTGTGGTGTAAGACCTAAATGTGCGCACACTGGTATGCCACGTTCGACTAAGAATTGAACAGTGGGGACTAGCCAGCTACCACCTTCACACTTGACCATTTCAGCGCCATTTCGCATGAGAGTGACAGCGTTTTCAAAAGCTTGTTCGGGTGTGCCATAACTTCCAAAAGGCATATCAGCCAAAACAAGAGAAGAGCGCACAGCGCGCGCCACACTTTTAACGTGATAAGAAATATCTTCTAAGGTGACAGATAATGTTGAGTCATGCCCCTGACACACCATGCCGAGTGAATCACCGATCAACAGAACATCGACTTGATTGCGATCCATGAGTGCTGCAAAGCTCGCGTCATAACAAGTCAGCATGGCTATTTTTTCGCCTTTTTGCCGCATCGTAGCGAGTGTGCTTGTAGAGATTTTTTTTCTCACGTCTTTATCATTAGGATTCGAATACGAGGACATGCTTACTCTCCGCGATTAAAAAATTCACGCTTGCCGCGCATGGAAAAAATTCTCTGCATGAGTAGATCAAAATCTTCACTACTCTCTACAGGATTAAGATGCTCAGTATTTACAATCAATAAAGGTGAGGTGTCGTAATGATGAAAAAAACGACTATAACTCTCACACACACGCTCTAAGTAATTTTCTGAAATCGCTTCTTCACTTTGCACGCCTCGTCTGCGTATACGTTCATTTAAGGTAGCAGGTGCAGCTTGTAAGTAAATCACTAAATCAGCGCGTGGTGAGGCTTGATTAAAGTGATCATACAACTGACGATAAAGATGAAGCTCATCATCATCCAACGTTAAGGTGGCAAAAATAGGATCTTTTTCAATCAGAAAATCAGATACCACTGGAGCAGAAAATAAATCTCCTTGGGTTAGGTCACGTAACTGATTCATACGTTGAAAAAGAAAAAACATTTGAGTAGGTAAAGCATAGCGTGCAGCATCGCGATAAAACTTTTCTAGAAAAGGATTTTCTTGCGGTTGCTCAAGCAAAGTTTGAGCACTAATTGCTAAAGCAATACGCTTAGCTAAGGTGGTTTTGCCTGCGCCTATAGGGCCTTCTACAACGATATAGCGATATTTTTCGATCTGCATAGAGTTATCCGATTTTTTGCAATAACGTGATTCATCTAGTGTGGGTGGAGAGTGGCTCGACTAGTAGTTTTTGTATGCGCTGATGACTGAGTGAAGGTAAAAAATCACTCGCTAAACCTTTTTCCGGAATGGTAATGTCTGGCGCAATTTCCAATAAAGGGTGTAATACAAAAGCGCGCTCTGTCATCCTAGGATGGGGCAAACTTAATGATGCTTGATTAATAATCTCATCAGAATATAAAAGTAAATCCAAGTCTAGCGTGCGTGGTGCATTCGGAAAAGGACGCTCTCTACCAAAGGTAAGTTCTATTGATTGGCAATGACTTAATAAAGCTGCCGGGCTGAGTGTGGTATCAATCTCGATAACGGCATTCATAAAATCATTTCCGCTTGCTTCATAAGGCGCGCTTTGAAAAAAAGAAGAAGTTTTACGTAGCTGCGACTGCGGTAATTTTTCTAAAGCTGCAATTGCAGCATGTATCATAGCGAGTGAATCGCCAAGATTTGAACCTAGTCCAATATATGCCTTGGCCGCTTGCATTAAGAAGCACTTTCTGGAGAAGTATTTTTTTGACGTGGGCGGTGTGTTCTGCGCCGTCTTTTTTTGTTTGCACTCGAAGGCGAAAGCGATGTTTGTTGTGTATTCATTAAAATGTCACGATCTTCTTCATCGGCTATCATGAAAGAAGTCCACCATGTACCGAGCTCTTCTTCTATTTCACCTGAAGCACAACGTAGTAGTAGAAAATCATAGCCTGCTCTTAAGCGCGGATGCTCGAGTAACTTATAAGGTGAGCGTCCAATCCGACGCAGAAAGCGAGGCTGCATAGACCATATATCGCGCATATCACTTGTAATACGTCTTTGTAATGCAAGTTTTTCTGCTTGACCATCTAGCACATCATCAGCTGCGAGATGTAAGGCAGGGATAGATAATTCACCTGCTGCTTGATAAGCCTCCCATTTTTCTACCACTTGATGCCAGAGTAAAGCAGCGAATAAAAAACCAGGTGAAACGGGCTTGCCCTGACGTATACGTTCATCGGTATTCGCTAATGCGAGTGTGACAAATTTTTCACCGAGCGGCTGTTCTAGAACGACATCTAATAAAGGTAATAAGCCATGATGCAAGCCTTCTTCACGCAACTGTCGTAGACATGCCATTGCATGACCACTCATGAGTAGCTTTAACATCTCATCAAACACACGCGCAGAGGGCACATTATTTATCAAGGGTGCCATCACTGAGATCGGCTTTCGCGTCTCTGTTGCGATTTTAAAATTCAGCTTTGCTGCGAAACGTACTACTCGCAGCATGCGAACGGGATCTTCACGATAACGTGCTTCAGGTACACCTATGATGCGTAGTGTTTTATTTTTTATATCCGTAATACCGCCGTGATAATCAAGTACGGTTTGGGTAGAGGGATCGTAATACATGGCATTAATGGTGAAGTCACGACGTACTGCATCTTCATGTTGTTCGCCAAAAGTGTTATCGCGTAAAACACGACCATGCTCATCTTTTAATGCACCTTCTGTTGCACTGCCTCTAAAAGTGGTGACTTCGATCAGTTCTTGTCCAAAAATTACATGCACAATTTGAAAACGCCGTCCTATGATGAAAGCACGACGAAATAAACGTTTTACTTCATCAGGTGTGGCATTGGTGGCGACATCAAAATCTTTTGGTTTAATACCTAATAGCAGATCACGTACAGCACCACCTACAACAAAGGCTTTGAAGCCTGCTTGTTGCAAGGTATTAGTGACTCTGACTGCATTAGATGATAAGAGCGAGGGATTAATCGCGTGCTGTTTAGAACCTAGTACGAGAGGCGAGGTGTTGTTAGGCGCAGCGTGCGCTGTACCGAATAGACGACGGATAAATTTATTAATCATTAAATAAATTCAGCGTAGGCCAACCGTATTCTTGAGCATGCGCTGCGAGTAGCGCATTCGGATTGGTTGCAACAGGATGCGTCACAACTGACAATAGTGGTATGTCGTTTTGCGAGTCACTATAAAAAAAACTTTGATTAAAGTCTTGCAATGATAA
Source organism: Bordetella parapertussis (assembly GCA_945883145.1). Classification (GTDB taxonomy): domain Bacteria; phylum Pseudomonadota; class Gammaproteobacteria; order Burkholderiales; family Burkholderiaceae_D; genus Pernthalerella. Next base: position 48,071 of record CAMCXB010000006.1, read on the forward strand.
CTGCATGGATTCTAACCACAGTTTTGTATTCACTACTTTACCTACGCCAAAGGGAGGCATACCTACAAGGCGGCCGGTAATCTCACCGCCATCAGAAATTTCTGGTTCAGCTGCAATTAAATGAGTCACGCCAAATGCTTGAGCGATAGGGCCGGTAACGAACCGATTAGTTGCAGTAATGATGGCAATCAGATCACCTTGCTCTTGATGTTGATTGACCAGTGCAAGTGCAGCAGGTTGGATTGCCGGTTGTATGACTTCATACATAAATTGCGCATGCCATGCATCTAGTTGAGACCGAGCAAAGCGCGCCAGAGTTCCGAAAGCGAATTCCAAATATTCAATCGGATCTAAGGTGCCGTTCTGATATTTCGCATAAAAAACTGCATTGCGTGCAGCATGTGCTTGTGCATCGACTGCACCTATTTTGCACAGAAATTGTCCCCATTCATAATCTGAATCTAGGGGTAGAAGCGTATTATCAAGATCGAAAAGTGCGAGATTCATAAGGGATCCGGCGTGTCATCTAATTCAAGCAACTCACGCAATAAGGGAACCGTGATGGCCCGTTTAGTCTCTAGAGAATAGCGATCTAAGGCTTGTAACATGGCTGTTAGCGATTGCATATCACGTCTAAAATGCGTCAGAAGATAGGGTATCACGCCAGTCGACAAATGTAGTCCTCGTGCCTCGGCGGATAAACTAAGTGCTGCAATTTTTTCTTCATCACTCAGGCCATGTAATTGATAGATTAATCCCCAGCCTAAACGAGTACGTAAATCTTCCCGTAACTGCAGTTGACTAGGTGGGTGAGTGGCGGTCGCAATCAATGCACCGCCATTTTCACGGATTTGATTAAACAAACCAAAGGCAGCGATTTGTACTTCAGGGCTGAACGATTCGCAATCATCTAACAGATAGAGATGATAATTTTCTGAAAAATGGAAATCACTAGCAGCACTATCCGCTGTCAGATAAAGCGCAGATGTTTGCTCTTTGAGTGCATGTAACAAATGCGATTTACCGCTGCCTGATTCACCCCAAATCATGACAAAGCGTTTATCCAGATTCAAATTTGTAGCTAGTCTGAATTGTGAAATCAATGCCGCTAATTCCTGATTTCTACCGACGACAAAATTATCCAGCGTTTGTGGTTGGGCCACATCCCATTCAAGCAATAACTGCCTCATGACTGACCATAAAAAGAACTTTCCAGATACTGCTCACGTAAGCGTTTCACTATCACGGAAAGAATGGCAGATGCTGGAAGGGCTAGCAAGATGCCGACAAAGCCGAATAACTGACCAAATGCTAATAATGCAAAGATCACTACTAGAGGATGTAAGCCTATGCGTTCACCTACTAAGCGGGGCGTGAGATAAAAACTTTCAATCACTTGCCCACATCCGTAGATGATGGCAATCGCTATCAAACCTTGTGAACTATCAAACTGTAATACCGCTGCGACAACCGCGAGTAAGAGTCCGATACCAAATCCAATATAAGGAATAAAGACGAGTAAACCTGTCAGCAGTCCCACTGGTAGTGCAACATCAAAACCAGCAATAGCCAGTGCAACGGAATAATAAGTTGCTAATACCAGCATGACGAGTAATTGACCTCGTAAATATTGCGCTAATAAAGAATCTGCTTCAACCGCCATTGAAGTGACCAAGCTAATCCAACGACGCGGCACCATCAAGGCAAGTCTTGCCAGCATGGCATGCCAGTCGAGTAAGAGATAAAACAACACCACGGGGACGAGCACAATCGTTGCAATCCATCCCATGACTGCCATTCCACCAACCTTGAGTGAAGATAAAAAGGCAGGACCCAGTTCAGCACTACCTGCTGCCAGTTTTTCAGCCAACATTTGCTTAACGCCGGCGCTATCTAATTGCACCTTCATCCCCAATTGCGCAAGCCAAGGGCCAAGAATGGCATCGATTTTATCGAGCAAACTAGGTAATCGTTGCTGTAGTAGCGGAATTTCAGCGCGCAAAATCGGCACAACGATCAACAGCAAAGCAATGATTAATATGAAAGTGGCAATGATAATAAGCATCACAGCACTGGTGCGAGGAATGCGACGTGCTGTCAGCCAGTCCACCCCAGGATTTAAGACATAACCAATGATTGCAGCTGCGACAAATGGCGCTAACACCGGCCCTAACAGCACAAACATAGCGACCAGCAATATGCCTATCGCTATCCATAGCAAGGACTGACGTTGTTCTGAAGAGGAGAGGGGCATAATGAAATCGTTTAGATAAAGCAGTAAATGGTCTGAATCAGCGGGGCAATTTGGTAAAATACGGCTCGCGCGGCGTTTGCTTGATTGCCGCAAACGCTTATTCTACCGTCTCTGCAAAAGTAACTATCATGCCTTCCCAATCTCCTGTTTCTCTTTCCTACCGTGACGCTGGTGTTGATATCGATGCAGGTGATGCATTGGTTGAAGCCATTAAGCCCTTTGCTAAGCGCACCATGCGTGAAGGTGTATTAGGAGGCATAGGTGGATTTGGTGCCTTGTTTGAAGTGAGCAAAAAATTTCGTGAGCCAGTTTTAGTTTCTGGCACAGATGGTGTTGGTACTAAACTGAGATTAGCATTTCATCTGAATCGTCACGATACCGTTGGTATAGATTTAGTCGCCATGAGTGTCAATGATATTTTGGTACAAGGTGCTGAGCCTTTGTTTTTTCTCGATTACTTCGCATGCGGTAAGTTAGATGTCGCAACCGCTACCGATGTCATTAAAGGTATTGCAGCAGGATGTGAACAAGCAGGTTGCGCTTTGATCGGTGGTGAAACTGCTGAAATGCCTAGTATGTATCCCGATGGTGAATATGATCTCGCAGGATTTGCAGTAGGCGCAGTAGAAAAATCACGCATTATTGATGGCAAATCCATCGCAGCAGGTGATGTGGTGTTGGGTTTAGCTTCGTCTGGTGCGCATTCAAATGGTTACTCATTGATTCGTAAAATTATTGATGTTGCTAAGCCAGACTTGAATGCAGATTTTCATGGTCGTAAATTAGCTGATGTATTGATTGCACCTACTCGTATTTATGTGAAGCCCTTATTAGCATTAACGGAAAAAATTTCTGTGCGCGGTTTAGTGCACATCACCGGTGGTGGCTTAGTAGAAAATATTCCACGTGTCTTGCAACCCAACTTAACTGCAGTGTTGCAGCGTAGTGCTTGGCAAATGCCACCATTGTTCACATGGCTACAGCAGCATGGTGGTGTGGCAGATGCAGAAATGTATAGAGTCTTTAATTGCGGTATAGGCATGACAGTGATTGTGTCTGCCAGTGATGCCGATGCAGCAGAAGCGGAATTAAAACGCTTAGACGAAACAGTTTATCGATTAGGCGTGATACGTGAACGTCATGGTGATGAGCCACAAACCATCGTTGAATAAAATTTCAATATGGAGATGTAAAAAAAGCTGCTTATGAAGCAGCTTTTTTATTTTTTATTACAAACTTCAATGTTGATTTTTTTTGCTATCCGACTCGGCTAAGGTTTGTAATTGCCGACTACGCGGATTATTTTTCACCAAACTTGCAGGTGGCTTGACGCGCACTGGCTGACTGATATTGGTTTGACTTGATAAAACATTACTGACGGTATCGGGTGCTGCATTCCACACTGGATCTGCAATACTTTCAAACACAGATTTTAATTGTTGTCCCCACGTGTTACGTATCATTTGGAAGTATTGATTTTTTTCGTCTATGGTGACGAATCTGCTGACTGCTAATGCATCGGTTTCATACACCAATAAATCCAAAGGAAAGCCTACGGAAATATTAGAGCGCAATGTGGAATCCATAGAGATGAGTGCACACTTTGCAGCTTCATCGATAGGAGTAGTAGGATTAATGACGCGATCAATAATAGGCTTGCCGTATTTTGCTTCGCCAATTTGAAAATAAGTATTTTCGTTGTGAGATTCTATGAAATTCCCAGCTGCATAGAGCTGAAATAATCTGCAGCGCTCACCTTTTATCTGACCGCCAAAAATAATGCTGACATTAAAATCAATCCCAAATTGCTCGAGAGATTTTGCATCACGTTGATGCACAACACGGATACATTCACCCACAATTTGCGCTGCTTCATGCATGGTTTGCGCAGTCCAGATACTGATACCATCTGCATTCAAATATTCAGAAACGATTTGGCGTATCGATTGCGAGATAGATAGATTCCCTGCTGTCATGATGACCATCATGCGGTCACCCGGATTTTCAAACACATTCATTTTTCTGAATGTGCCGATTTGATCGACGCCCGCATTCGTGCGTGAGTCGGAGAGAAACACCAAGCCTGCTTCCAGGCGCATGGCTACGCAATAAGTCATGATCGCGAGGTAGAGTGAGAAAGTTGGATTCTACCGCAGACAGATAAGCTACTCATGATCGGCGCAGAGTGACATTCACAGTCATTGATTCATCGCCACCACCACGTCGTACACCTCTGACGGGTGCGGCAGATTCATAATCACGTCCCACAGCAAGACGACAATAGCCTGCGTTTTGTAAGCATGCGTGGGTCACATCGATACTGACCCAACCTGAAAAATCACTTTCTTCTACCCAGACATCGACCCAAGCATGACTTGCACCGTGTGCGACATCACCTGAATCGAAATAACCAGAGACATAACGTGCAGGTAGTCCACTGCTATGACAACAGGCTAAAAATAAATGCGCATGGTCTTGACACACACCCATACCGAGTTGAAGTGCATCTTGTGCTGACGTAGTGACAGTAGTAGCACCACTTTGATATTTAACTGAGCCACGAATCGCACTCGCGAGATCAAGTAAAGCAGTTGTGTTTGTAGGTGCCGATAAATTTTTTGCTGCAAACTCGCGAATGATTTCTGAAGGTTCGGTGAGTTGTGTTGGTACGGTATAAGTGAGTGGTGAGAGTTGTGATTTATCTTCTATACGGCCACGATCAAGTTCTACAATTTCTACCGTGCCGGTTGCAATAATTTTGACTTCTTTGTGTAACGCAGTCAGTGTCAGCATTTCGCAGCTATTACCAAATGCATCTTCAAAGGCATGAGTCTTGCCAATTGTTTTCACCTGCCATGAAACAATACGTTGATGATCTTCATGGCGAGGTATGACGCGCAATTGTTGAATGGTGTAACTGACCGGCGCTGTATATTTATAGAGCGTTTCGTGTTTAATGGAGAGCAGCGTATTCTTCATGCGGCAAGAGGTAGTAGAAAATCGCGACTCACGCGGTTGCCGAGTTCATAGATTTTTTTCAGAAATTCAGTTAGAAAATCATGTAGTCCACGTTTCAGTATTTCATCCATGCTGCTAAAACGTAAATCAGCATGAATGCGACCTGCAAAGCGTTCTGTTTCAGCCGAGCTGTTATTTCTTACTTCAGCAAGATTAGTTACGACTTCAGTCACACACGCCATCAGTGATCGTGGCATATCAGCACGCAAAATCAGTAACTCAGCAACACGTGCGGGTGTGATGACATCACGATAAGCTTTGCGATAGGTTTCAAAGGCAGAGACTGAACGTAACACGGAGGCCCAATGATAAAAATCTGCATCATGACTGGCTAATAAATTACCATCAGCGCTGTGAAATTTCACATCAAGTAAGCGTGCTGTGTTATCTGCACGCTCTAAAAATGTACCTAGTCGTATAAAGTAAAACGCTTCATCTTTTAGCATGGTGCCGATAGTGACGCCTCGTGAAAGATGGGATCGATGTTTTACCCATTCAAAAAATTCTCCTGGATCACGCTCCAGTGTGTGATTGTTTAAAACACTATGCATATCTAACCATGTCGTGTTTTGTGTTTCCCATACTTCCGTCGTTAAAGCGCCGCGTACTGCACGTGCATTTTCACGTGCATGCGTTAAACAAGATGCAATCGAAGAAGGATTTTCAGGATCCTTCACCATGAAGTCGATCACATCTTTATGCGTTATCGCTGGATATTTATCATCAAAAGCAGGTTGTAGTTCTGAAATGCCTAAGACGGCACGCCATCCTTGTTCTGCTGCTTCTGCTGATTGAGGTAAGAGTTGTGTTTGTAGGTTCACGTCTAGCATACGTGCTGTGTTTTCAGCGCGCTCGGTATAACGTGCCATCCAAAATAAATGATCTGCAGTGCGGCTTAACATGTTATTTCTCCAGTATCCACGTATCTTTCGTGCCACCACCTTGTGAAGAATTCACTACCAGTGATCCTTCTTTCAATGCGACACGAGTTAATCCACCTGGAACCATAGATACAGTTTTGCCAGATAAAACAAAAGGGCGTAGATCAATATGTCGTGGTGCTATGCCTGATTCCACATAAGTAGGGCAAGCAGATAAAGCGAGAGTGGGTTGTGAAATATAACCATCGGGCTTAGCAATTAAGCGCTGACGAAAATCTTCAATCTCTTGTTTGCTTGAAGCAGGACCAACTAACATGCCATAGCCACCTGCACCATGCACTTCTTTCACGACTAATTCAGATAAATGATCTAGGGTGTATTGCAGATCTTCTTTACGCCGACATTGGTAGGTAGGTACGTTATTTAGTATGGGATCTTCTGATAAATAGAAACGTATCATGTCTGGCACAAAGGGATAGATAGATTTATCATCTGCCACGCCAGTACCAATTGCATTGGCTAAAGTCACACGACCAGCACGATAAACAGATAATAGTCCTGGCACACCCAAGGTGGAATCAGATCGAAAAGCCAGTGGATCGATGTAATCATCATCCATGCGTCTATAGATAACATCAACGCGTTGTGGGCCACGAGTAGTACGCATGAATACGCTGTTATCGTTGACGAATAAATCTTGTCCTTCGACTAGCTCAACACCCATTTGCTGCGCAAGAAAGGCATGTTCAAAATAAGCTGAGTTATACATACCCGGTGTCATGACAACGACCACAGGATCATCCACACCGACTGGTGCGACGGAACGCAGCATATCGAGTAAGAGATCGGGATAGTGTGCAACAGGTGCGATTTTGTGACGTGAGAATAAGTCAGGAAATAATCGCATCATCATTTTGCGATCTTCTAACATGTATGACACACCGGATGGAACGCGCAGATTATCTTCTAAAACATAAAACTCACCGGCGCCAGCACGCACGATATCAACACCTGCTATGTGCGCATAAATATCGGAGGTAACGGAGATGCCTTGCATTTCAGGTCGATACTGCGCATTGTGAAAAATTTGTTCAGCGGGTATGACACCTGACTTCACAATATGTTGATCATGATAGATATCATGAATAAACATATTCAAAGCTTGTACGCGTTGTGTGAGACCTTTACGTAATTGCGTCCATTCTTTTGCAGGGATAATGCGCGGGATGATATCGAAGGGAATTAAACGTTCAGTACCTGCATTATTGCCATAGACAGCAAAGGTAATGCCGACACGACGAAACAGGAGATCAGCTTCCATGCGTTTACGGGCAACCGTATCAGCAGCTTGTTCTGCTAACCAGTGTTCAAACTCACGATAGTGGTCCCTTACCTGACTGGCACCATCGGCATACATTTCATCAAAAAAGCCTGGCATGAAGTCTTATCTCGCAAAAGTCATACTGAGTATGATCGAGTGCTATCAAGAAACATGCCAAGCTAGTGCGTATTAGGCTTGTCTGATCTGATCCACTAAGCGGCTTATGTGTGGAGCGGGAGGCGGTGTGAGTAAGCTAACAACAATCATGGCGATAAAGCCAGCAGGTACGCCAAAGACACCGGAAGAAACAGCAGCAATATGAAACCATTGTTGATTCAGTGAGCCGCCTAATGCGGGATTAGCGATCAACATATAGAAAACAGTTATGAAAAATCCTATCAGCATGCCTGCAATTGCGCCTTGTTGGTTCGCTCTTTTCCAAAAAACGCCCAATACTAGTGCAGGAAATAGAGTGGAGGCAGCCAGTGAAAAGGCAGCACTCACCATTGTGAGGATATCGCCTGAACGAAATGAAGCGGTATAGGCAGCTAATAAGGCAACCACGAGTAGTAATAACTTAGAAATCGTCACGCGTTTTTGACTCGACGCACCGGGAGCGACCATTTTGAAATACGTGTCATGCGTGAGCGCACTAGAGATGGTCAACAACAAACCATCTGCGGTCGATAGTGCTGCGGCAAGCGCACCTGCTGCGATGAGTGCAGAGATGACATAAGGTAGACCTGCGATCTCGGGTGTGGCGAGAACCACCATATCGCCATCCATAATGATTTCAGCTAATTGAACAATGCCATCTTTATTGATATCGACAATGCTAATCATAGGTTTGAGTTTGTCGATATGTGACCAGTAATTCACCCAAGCTGGTAGATGCGATATATCAGCGCCCACCAAGCTAGTATAAATATCGAGTTTCACTAATACCGCTAATGCAGGCAATGCGGTGTAGAGCAACATAATAAAAAATAAAGCCCAAAATACCGAGAAGCGTGATTCTGAAACAGTCGGTGTGGTGTAAGAGCGAACTAGTACATGTGGCAGCGCTGCTGTGCCCAACATAAGACAAAACACTAAGGCAAGAAAGTTATTGCGTTTAATGTCGGAGCTCTCTTTATCTTTGCCAGGGAAGGGTTCGGTATGTGGTGTCAGTGGCTGAGCGCGTATAAAAAGTAAATCTGCTTCTGCTTGCCAGATACGCTGTGCTTCATTGGGGCTTTTGGGATAATCAGATAAAGCGCGATTGGCTGCTTTAATCTCAATGAGAGAAGCATTGCCAGTTTGTAGTTCTTGTAATTTACGGCGTGCTTCTGATCTACCTTCATCCCAAGAGCGAGGTAAGTTTTTTATTTGTTGTTCAAGCTTGACTGCGCGTTCACGCAACAAATCTTTAACTTCTTGTTCTTTACTATCACCGCTTAATTGTTTTTCTTTTTCAATCAGACCAGTCATCGCTGATCCATAAGCGATTTGTGGAATAGGTATACCTGTTTGTTTGACGGATAGCCATGTAACAGGAATCATGAAAGCAACAATGATGATGATGTACTGTGCTATCTGCGTCCATGTGATGGCTCGCATACCACCTAAAAAAGAGCAGACTAAGATGCTGGCTAATCCAAGAAAAATACCAACTGAAAAATCAATGCCAGTAAAACGCGATGTGATCAGTCCTACGCCATAAATTTGCGCAACTACATAGGTAAAGGAAATAATGAGAGTAGCTATGACTGCCAAGCTACGCACTACATTGCCGTTATAACGTCCTGGATAACGAGCAGCTAAAAAATCTGGAATCGTATATTGACCAAACTGTCGTAGATAAGGTGCGATTAAAAAAGCAATCAGACAGTAACCACCGGTCCAACCCATGATGTAAGCTAAGCCATCAAAACCTTGCAAATAAAGTGCACCTGCAAGTCCAATAAAACTCGCAGTAGAAATCCAGTCAGCTGCAGTTGCCATGCCATTAAACATAGCCGGTACACGTCGGCCAGCTACATAATATTCAGAGATATCAGCAGTGCGACTAAAAAACCCTATTACTGCATACACCACAATGGAGGTGAATAAAAATAGATAGCCTAACCAAAATCGAGGTACACCTTCATATTCAAGTAAGGATAGCGACAGAATTAATAAGCCAAAACCTAAAGTGTATAAACCAAAGTAGCGCCCTAATAACTTTGCGAAATGCTGTGACTTCATGCTGAGCTTGATGCGCTTGCATCGATTTTTTTAGTAACGATGGCGTAGATAGCAATCAGCAATAGATAAATCAGTATCGAGCCTTGCGCAGCCATGTAAAAAGAAACAGGCCAACCGAATAAGCTTAGCCCTGAAAGTTCGCGTGCAAAGAAAATAATACTAAAACTCACAGCAAACCAAATAGCCAACAAAATATAGGTCAAGCTGCGTAATTTTTTCCAGTGCGTTTTTTCTTGCGGTGTTGATGCTGGTGTCATCATGCTTTGTGTATGTTATCTAAGTGACTTACTTGGACTAACGGTAAGCTGATACGAAATAAACAACCGGGCATGCTAGGGTCATGGCTACGTGGATTACTAAAAATATCAACACTAGCATTATGATGTTGTGCAATTTCACGCACGATAGATAAACCTAATCCACTACCTTCTGTATTCGAGCCGAGTATGCGGTAAAAACGTTCCAATACATGCGTGCGTTCATTTGCAGGTATGCCTGGGCCGTTATCATCCACTTCAAAAAAAGCCAGTTCGCGTTCTATATCTGCTGCCACTCTGACGGTCACTCTGCCTTCTTGTGGTGTATATCGCAGTGCATTATCAATTAAATTATTCATTAACTCACGCAACATAGTGGCATTGCCACCTATATTGACGGCATGTGATGCATCTTCAAAGCCAAGATCAATCTTACGTGTGAATGCGGTTTGTACCCAGTCTTGTACGACACCGCGTACTAATTCATTGAGTTCGATTAAATCGAAAGCGATCGCTTGTGATGATTGATTTTCTGCGCGTGCTAACGCTAATAATTGATTCACTAGTCGGGTTGCGGACTCTGAACTTTTTGAGAGTTGTTCTAGTGAGCGTTGAATTTCATTGCGATCTGATTGACGCATAGCTAATTCAGATTGCATACGCATACCTGCTAAGGGCGTTTTCATTTGATGGGCGGCATCAGCAATAAAACGTTTTTGCATTTGTATACTTTGCGATACCTGCCTGAGCATCTCATTTAAGGAACGTACTAAAGGAGAAATTTCTTCTGGTACGCCATGTGGATCAATCGGTGATAAATCATCGGATCTACGCGAACGTATATGTTCTTGTAATGTAGCTAAAGGCGATAAGCCACGGGTGAGTGCAAACCATAGCAGTGTTAAGGCAATCGGCAAAATAATAAATTCAGGCAGGATCACGCCTTTAATAATTTGATTCGCAAGTAGCTGACGTTTATCTAGTGTTTCTGCAACTTGAACCAAGGCATAACGTGGTGCTGCTTGTGGATTGTCTTGTGGTCGCTTTTGTAAATTCACATAGGTATAAGCAATCCGTACATCAGCATTGCGCATACGTTCATCACGTAAGAGTACCGACCAAGGAACCGGTTGGTCTTCATCATTGGGTAGAGGAAGATCGCTATCGCCTGTTAATAATTCGCGATCAGGGCCACTGACTTGTAGATACACATTGTCGATATCATCAGCACGAAGAATGTCGCGTGCTGAATATGGAATCTGTGCACTTAACTTGCCATCATATTCTTTGACTTGTTGGGCTAATACCGTGACGCGATCTTCCAGTGCGCGATCAAATGGTTCATTCGCAATCGATGTCGCAATCAGATAAGTTATGCCGATACTGACTGGCCACAGTAAGAGCAAGGGCATTAACATCCAATCCAGAATTTCTCCGAACAAGGAGCCTTGCATACGTTCTTGTTCTGAATGGGGTGGACTGTCTATGGAATCTGACTGCGCTGCTTGCGTTGTATCCTGAGTTGCTACTTTAGTTATCTTCTTACTCAGATGAATATCGCGTTTCATGTCACGCCTTGATTCGGGCTCACATAGCTGGGTGCGATTTTCTCTAAGCAGTATCCCAAGCCGCGCACAGTGGCAATACGTACACCGTCGGTTTCAATTTTTTTTCTAAGACGATGCACATAAACTTCAATCGCATTATTACTAACTTCCTCACCCCATTCACAGAGATGATCGACTAACTGGTCTTTTGAAACTAAGCGACCACTACGTTGTAGTAAAACTTCCAGTAATCCTAATTCACGTGCAGACAAGTCCAGCATGTGTTCATGTAAATACGCGATACGACCCACTTGATCAAAACTCAATGGGCCATGTTTAATAATGGTCGGTCCGCCGCCAGCACCACGCCGAGTCAGAGCGCGTACCCGTGCTTCGAGTTCGGATAAAGCAAAGGGCTTTGCCATATAGTCGTCTGCACCTAAATCCAATGCTTTGACCCGTTGTTCGACTGAGTCGCCTGCGGTTAAGATCAACACGGGAATACGCGAATTGCGCGAGCGCAGTCTGCGTAAAACATCCAGACCTGACATCTTAGGCAGATCTAAATCGAGAATGAGTAAATCAAAATCTTGTGCGGAGAGTGCGTTATCAGCTTCTTGTCCGTTGCTAACGCAATCCGTGACATAGCCCGATTGTCGCAGTGAGCGAGTCAGGCCGTCAGCCAAAACACTGTCATCCTCGGCAAGTAAGATACGCATAAGCTAGAAAGGTTAGCAGTTTAATAAAATATGGAGATGCAAATTGCTAGGTTCTTTAAATCAAAAATCAATGCTTGTCTAAATAAAAACATCTAGCGGATACCGCTTTAAAAAACTAAAAAATCCCCGTAAAAGCAAGGCAAAGCTTAGTCTATTGGGTTTTCATAGTGCCGGCAAGAAATTAGAAAAACCACCTGCCTACCCGGCCATCCCCCTAATTTTTTGCATAGCGAGTGAAATACAGCTTGCACCGTTCACTGTTTTTTTATACAGTACTGTATAAATTGAAAAAACGGATGTAAACCAACCCGATTAATCCAATTTTTCCTTAGAGAGAATAATTATGGACGATAAAAAAGCCGCAGCAAACTCAGAAAAAGGTAAGGCATTATCAGCCGCCTTAGCGCAAATCGAAAAACAATTTGGTAAAGGTTCGGTAATGCGTCTGGCCGATGGTGCCGTCGCAGAAGAAGTGCAAACCGTATCTACCGGTTCTTTGGGCTTAGACGTGGCTCTGGGAGTAGGCGGCTTGCCGCGTGGTCGAGTGATAGAAATCTATGGACCAGAATCTTCAGGTAAAACCACCATGACCTTGCAAGTCATCGCTGAAATGCAAAAACTGGGTGGAACATGCGCATTTATTGATGCGGAACATGCTTTGGACACCACCTATGCGCAAAAGCTAGGCGTGAATTTACAAGAATTATTAATCTCTCAGCCTGATACGGGTGAGCAGGCGTTGGAAATCACAGATGCTTTAGTACGTTCTAGTGCTGTTGACTTAATCGTGATTGACTCAGTCGCTGCTTTAACACCGCGCGCAGAAATCGAAGGCGATATGGGTGATTCTTTACCTGGCCTACAAGCACGATTAATGTCACAAGCACTGCGTAAACTCACTGGTTCTATCAATCGTACCAACACCATGGTTATTTTCATTAATCAGATTCGTATGAAAATTGGTGTCATGTTC
>CAMCXB010000007.1 GCA_945883145.1 Bordetella parapertussis
ACATCCAGTGTTCTGATGGTGACTGGCTTACCTTTCATGGCGACCACTGCTTTGCGATATGACTCAAACTGTTCATCTTCTGATGGCAGTTTGTTTACAAATCCGGTACGTCCCATGAATAAAAATTCAGAGCGAAATAAACCCACACCAACTGCACCTGCTTCTAAAGCCGAAACACAATCTTCTGGCAATTCTATGTTTGCCAGCATATGAATTTCCATGCCATCTTTCGTGATGGCTGGCGTTTTTTTCAGCTTGCCTAGCTTTTTACGTTCACGTAATAAGCGATTTTGTGTTTCACGATATTGATCTAATACGACAGGAGCTGGATCAACAATCACAACACCTGCATCACCATCAATAATGACCCAGTCATTTTGATTAATCAGTGCTGATGCATTCGACATTCCAACTGCTGCAGGTATATCTAGACTACGCGCGACGATAGCAGTATGTGAATTTTGTCCACCGAGATCTGTGACAAAGCCTACAAAGCTACGGTCACGAAATTGCAACATGTCGGCAGGTGAAATATCATGCGCGACTACGATAATTTGTGATGCTACTTCTGCTTCGCTTACAGGTGAAATTGTATTCGCACTGCCTAGTAAGGCTTTTAATATGCGTTCGCCCACCTGCAAAATATCATTTTTACGCTCACGCAAATACGCATCTTCAATTTCATCAAATTGCGCAGAGAGTGCATCAATTTGTGTCAGTAAAGCCCATTCAGCGTTGTAGTTACGCGAACGTATGATGTCGAGTGGTTGTTCAGAAACGATTGGATCAGAAAGGATTAAAGCATGTACATCAATGAAGGCACCTAATTCAGAAGGTGCTTCAGGTGATAAGTCTTGTCGTATGGTTTGTAGTTCTGCATGAACTTGTGCAATAGCATTCGAAAGTCGATCTACTTCTGCTTCAATTTTTTCTTGTGAGATGAGATAGTGTTTTACATCCAATGCTGCGGAACGCAGCAGATGCGCACGTCCAATTGCGATACCGCGTGAGACTGGTATGCCATGGAGTGAGAAAGTAGCCATAAACGCTTTTTATTCGCTTTCGCCAAAACGTGCTGCTATGAGTTCGCAGATTGCATCAAAACACTGCTGCTCATCAGCACCATCAGCTTCTAAGGTCACGACAGAGCCATTACCTGCAGCGAGCATCATCACACCCATAATAGATTTTGCATTCACACGTCTACCATTGCGCGTTAACCAAACCTCGCATTGAAATTTTCCAGCCAGCTGAGTTAGCTTGGCTGAAGCACGTGCATGCAAACCTAGTTTATTAATAATATTAACTTCAGCACTAATCATAATTAACCATCAAATTAATTGGGAGCTAATCTCACGCGATTGTCTACACGACACGCACCATTTTGTCCACCCGATAATGCCATCTCTAATGCTACATCTAAGGTGTTGTGTCTATAGGTAATAGCCCTCAATAGCATAGGTAAACTTATTCCTGCAATTACTTCGATTTCACCCGGCACACATAATTGCAAAGTGCAATTAGAAGGTGTACCGCCCATGACATCTGTTATTACCAACACACCTGATCCATCATTAATGCGCGCTATCGCTTGCTGCGCTAGTTTTTTGATTTCTTCCGGGTCTTGATCCGCAAGGACATCAATTGCTTCCGTTTGCACAGGCACACCACGAAATACATGGGTTGCCGCTGCAATGAAGGCTTGACCTAAGGGGGCGTGTGTAAGAAGAAGTATACCTACCATGATGATTTTGTTTTTTTTAGATTAGTCTGATGCGCTTATACGCTTATGCAGTCGACTGCGTTTTTTCTATCGCATCTATAAACATAGCCGCCACATCAAAACCTGTTTGCTGTTTGATTTCTTGAAAACAGGTCGGACTAGTCACATTAATTTCCGTTAAATAGTTTCCGATGACATCTAATCCTACCAGCATCAAGCCACGCGCAAATAATACCGGCGCTAGTGTCTCACCTATCTCACGCTCACGCGCTGAAATCGGCATGGCCACACCCAAACCACCGGCTGCCAAATTGCCGCGCACTTCACCACCTTGTGGAATGCGTGCTAAACAATAGGGCACAACCTGACCACCTATCAGTAGTACACGACGATCGCCTTCAGAGATTTCAGGGATGGTGCGCTGAACCATAATCGTTTGCTTACCATGTAAGGTCATACTCTCTATCAGCGCACCTAAATTCAAACCATTCTCGGCGACCCGAAATATGCCTGCGCCACCCATGCCATCCAAAGGCTTGAGAATAATATCTTTATGTTCTGCGTGAAAGGTGCGTATGAGTCTCTCATTACTTGTCACCAGAGTAGGCGCAATGAATTGAGGGAAATGTGTAATCGCTAATTTTTCATTGTGATTACGAATCGCTTCTGGACGATTCAGTATGCGCGCACTCTGACTTTCTGCTAGCTCAAGTAAATAAGTCGCATAGATGTACTCCATATTAAATGGAGGATCAGTACGTTCTATGACTACATCAAATGATGATAAGGATAATAAAACTGGCTCAGCTAAGCTATACCAATCATCGCTGTTTTCTACTAAGCTAAGTTGCGCTGCCTGCGCTACGACTGCTTTGCCATCAAAAATAATATCGCTGTGGCCTAATACAAATAACTCATGTCCACGCCGTGCTGCTTCCTGCATCATGGCATAGGTTGAATCTTTGTAGATCTTGAACCCAGATAAGGGATCACAGATGAAGGCTATTTTCATGAAGCACTCTGATGTTCACACAACAAAAATAAAATTAATTTATACAATTTAATTTTATTTAATATTCTTCCGGATTAGGGTCTGTTTTTTCTAGTTCTATCGCTGCTGCTAGTAATGCCAGTCGTCCAACCACGCCATACATATAAAAACGATTTGGTGCTGCTGTTCCAGGCTTAGCAGCTAAATCAGGTAACGCATGTTGTTGCGCAAAGGCGAGCGGTACAAAATGCGCTCCGGGTGAATTCAAATTTTCATCTACTCCACGCTCAGCATGGACGCGATAAAAACCGCCAATCACATAGCGATCCATCATGTACACCACGGGCTCAGCGACAGCATCATTGATTTGTTCAAACGTATGCACGCCTTCTTGCAAGATCACATCCGAGACTTCTAGGCCTTCTTTTACCACTGACATTTTATTGCGTTGTTTGCGATTTAAATCTTTGACTTCACTTGCATCGCGCACTGTCATGATACCCATGCCATAGGTTCCAGCATCCGCTTTCACAATCACAAAGGGTGTTTCTTTGATACCGTATTCTTTATATTTTTTGCGTATCTTGGTCAATAACATGTCTACATTACTTGCTAGATTTTCTTCGCCTATACGTTCATGAAAATTAATGCCGGTAGATTTAGCAAAGTAAGGATTCAACATCCAAGGATCAACATCAATTAATTTACCGAATTTTTTTGCTACTTCATCATAAGCAGCAAAGTGATTAGTTTTACGACGCACCGCCCAACCAGCATGCAAAGGTGGCAGTAGAGTTTGTTCATGTAGATTTTTTAAAATCTCTGGTATGCCTGCTGACAAATCATTGTTCAATAAAATTGTACAAGGGTCGAAATTTTTTAAACCTACTCTGCGCCCATTATTCAAACGCTCTAAGGGTTCAAGAATGATCGTGGTTCCATCTGGAAGCTCTATCGAAGTCGGCTCTTTAATATCTTCTGCAAGACTACCAAGTCGTACATTCAAACCTGTTTGTCTAAAAATTTGCATTAGGCGTGCAACGTTTTGTAAATAAAACGTATTGCGAGTATGACGCTCAGGTATGAGTAATAAATTTTTCGCGTCGGGACAATATTTTTCTATCGCCGCCATCGCTGCTTGCACTGCAAGTGGCAACATCTCAGGCGCTAAATTATTAAAACCGCCAGGAAAAAGATTGGTATCGACTGGCGCTAATTTAAAACCAGAATTACGTAAATCAACTGAACAATAAAATGGCGGCGTATGTTCTTGCCATTCCAAACGAAACCATCGTTCAATCGCAGGTGTGGCTGTGAGTATTTTCTTTTCTAGCTCAAGCAGAGGGCCATTGAGCGCTGTAACCAGATGGGGAACCATGAATCTAACCTTTTTTGCGTGTGCTTAATTGTCTTGCGATTGTCGATGCAGAAAAAATCTAGCTAGCTAAACACAGCATCTGTGTATACAGATACTGATGTCAGATTGGGAACAGATTACTCTGGCCTTTTTTTCTAGCGACATTAGGAACCAGATTCTAACGGCATTCAAGCCTTAGGGGTGCCTAGTCCGGACAAGTGAGCACCTATCTCAAATTATCGGGGTGGAAAGCAGGCTTCATAGCCCAGAAGCGCTCACATAAGCTCTAATAAAGAAAAAAACGCCTCCCTAAGGAGGCGTTTTGAAGAACTCATAGTGAGTTCAGACTTACAGAGGAGACATAAAATTAACCATAAAGTTAACCGTAAAATTAACCGTGATAAGCACTTTCACCGTGACTGACAATATCCAGACCTTCGCGCTCTTCTTCTTCCGAGACACGTAAGCCTATGATCATGTCTATCAGTTTGAAAGCGATGAAAGCTACTACGCCAGACCAAATGACTGTGGTCATCACTGCTTGGAACTGAATCCAAACTTGACCAGCGATGGAGTAATCAGGTGTAACAGCATTCGCAACATAGTCGTAAACGCCTGTGCCGCCTAACTGCGGTGCTGCAAACACACCGGTCAGAATCGCACCTAATGCACCGCCCACACCATGTACACCGAATACATCCAGTGAGTCATCTGCGCCCAATAATTTCTTGAGTCCGCTAACACCCCACAGACAAACTAGACCTGCTGCCAAACCTATGAGTAAACCACCCATGGCGCCAACAAATCCAGCAGCCGGTGTAATGGCGACTAAGCCAGCGACTGCACCTGAAGCAGCACCCAACATAGAAGGTTTGCCTTTGATAACCCACTCACCGACAGTCCATGACACGACTGCAGCTGCAGTTGCTAACAAGGTGTTAAGGAATGCCAGTGCAGCAGAACCATTTGCTTCTAATGCGGAGCCTGCATTGAAACCAAACCAGCCCACCCACAATAAGGACGCACCCACCATAGTCAATGTCAGTGAATGTGGTGCCATCGATTCTCTGCCCAGACCTACACGCTTGCCGATCACGAATGCACCAACTAAACCGGCAACCGCTGCATTAATGTGAACGACAGTACCGCCTGCAAAATCAAGTGCGCCTTTTTGGAATAACCAACCTGAAGCGGCGACTGCTTTTTCAGCTGCTGCTGCATCCGTGAATGCATCAGGACCTGGCCAGAACCAAACCATGTGCGCAACTGGCAGATAAGCAAAAGTGAACCACAACACGGTGAAGAACAAGACAGCAGAGAATTTAATACGTTCTGCGAATGAACCAACAATGAGGCCGCAAGTGATTGCTGCAAAGGTTGCTTGGAAAGCTAAGAACACAAACTCAGGGATCACAACGCCTTTACTAAAGGTTGCTGCCATTGAATCAGGTGTCATACCTTTCAAGAACAATCTATCAAAGCCACCGAAGAATGAACCAAATAAACCACTACCTTCTGTGAATGCAATCGAATAACCATACAGACACCACAAGACAATGATGACGGAGAAAATCATCATCACTTGCATGAGTATGGACAGCATATTTTTCGATCTGACTAAACCGCCGTAAAACAAAGCGAGTCCAGGGATAGACATCATGATGACCAATAAAGTGGCCACCATCATCCAAGCAGTATCGCCCTTGTTAGCAACCGGTGCAGCTGCAGGTGCTGCAGCATCAGCAGACGCTGCTGCCGGAGCAGCGGCGGGTGCTGCATCAGCAGGGGCAACAACTGCAGGTGCTGCAGCAGGTGCTGCCGCATCTTCAGCGGATGCAACATGGGAGAGGCCTAATGCAAACAGCAATAGACCGGCGCTCATAAGGCTAGTAAAACATTTTTTCATAGTCATCCCCTTAGAGAGCTTCTTTGCCAGTTTCGCCAGTACGAATCCGCACAACTTGCTGCAGGTCGTAGACGAAAATCTTACCGTCACCAATTTTGCCGGTGCGGGCAGCGTTTTCTATTGCTTCTATTGCACGCTCAACAATGCCATCATCAACTGCTGCTTCGATTTTTGTCTTAGGCAGAAAGTCGACGACGTATTCAGCACCGCGATAGAGCTCTGTGTGTCCTTTTTGGCGACCAAACCCTTTAACCTCGGTGACAGTAATACCTTGCACACCAATAGCTGAGAGGGCTTCGCGCACTTCGTCAAGCTTGAATGGCTTGATGATGGCTGAGATGAGTTTCATTGCGGCCTCGTGTTTAATTAAAATGTTTTGGTGACGGTGACTACGCCAGCAGTACCACCGAGGTAGCCTCTGCCGCTAAAGTCATACACAACTTTATTTGCATTAGTGCCGACTACTGCTACTGCAACGACTGCCAGACCGAAGTCTTTAGTCACGCCAACTTTCCAATCGGAGTAATCAGCAGTACGACCTGCAGCATCAGTAAAGTTCTTCACAACTTGCTTACCGTAATGCAGATTCAAAATGTAGCCATCTTTAATTTCTTGATTGGCGCCGATATCAATGTAATTACTACCGTCTGTGTTGTTTGCCCAACCAATGAAGTTAGTTAATGACTGTGAATATTTGATATAAACAGGGCCATAACCTAATTGACCAAATGCTTCAGTGGTGTTGGCACTTGGATAGCCTGCAAGGTGAAATTTATTTGATGGATAGTAGTAGCGAATAAGACCAACATCGTAAGAAACACCATTGATTTCACCGCGCTTACCGCCGTAGAGATCTAACTCTAAACTGGCATCGCTTGCATCAGCAGTATTGTCTTTCAACCACTCCACATTCGAACCCCATGTACCTACATATAAACCGGTAGGGTTATGGGTGTAATCCGCACCAGCAGAAATTGCAGGCTTCATACGGGTTTGTGAAATGCCACGAAAACGATAATCGTTAGTCACGCCTACATTGAATGAAACAGCATGGTCTGGTGCAGGAGCAGCATCAGCTGCATAAGCTGCTTGACCAGCAAAAATGCCAGCGATTGCGCTCGCGATAATAATTTTTTTCATGAGATTCCTTTGCATAAAGTTTGTAGAGACATGTTGCCCACTGAGGTCGTGTGTGCTGATAACCACTAAGCAGATCCCATGCCAACCAATCAACTGTATTTGCCTTATCATTTCACCCAAGCAAAGTGCATTCGGCTCAATTCCAGCAAGTAAAGTCTTTTATTGATGCACCATGTTTGAACAAATGCTCCAAAATGGTGCGACCCATACCTTACCGCATACTCTATGAATAAATCCAGCCTACTTCACGAACTTCAATCAAAAATCAGTCAATTAATGCAGCAATCGCCCGCTGCTGACTTAGAAAAGAACTTAAAAGCGCTCATGAGTCAGGGTTTTGCCAAGCTAGACCTGCTAACTAGGGAAGAATTTGATGTGCAAACCGAAGTTTTAGCCAGAACTCGGGCAAAACTCGAACTTTTAGAAGCGCGAGTGGCTGAATTAGAAGCGCAGAAAAAATCCTGATGACGCAGCATTTTTAAAACTCGATGGGGCTGGCCGTTCTTAAAAGCCGAGGTTTAGCGGGCATGGAAGCGCCCGAGGTAACGGTCGAAGTACATTTAGCAAACGGGCTGCCCACATTTACGATAGTCGGATTGCCCGATACCGAAGTCCGAGAATCTAAAGATAGAGTTCGCGCTGCTCTCTTAAACACTGGCTTTGAATTTCCCGCACGGCGCATCACGGTTAATTTAGCTCCGGCTGATCTACCTAAGGAATCAGGGCGATTCGACCTCGCGATTGCTCTCGGAATTTTGGTCGCCTCTGGCCAATTACATGCTCCTGATTTATCCCAATATGAATTTGCAGGCGAGTTGTCTTTGTCAGGCGAATTACGTCCTATACGTGCTGCATTAGCAATGACGTATGCCATTTATCGATCTGGCAGTAACAACGGCTTAGCCCGTGCTTTTATTTTGCCGCACGCGAATGCTGCTGAAGCTGCGCTGATTTCTCAAGCAGTGATTTATCCTGCACGCACTTTATTAGAGGTCTATAGCCATTTAGCGGCAAGTCAGCCAGAAGCGAGGTTGTCACGCTATAAAAATCCTATGTTGTTTACGCCTAGTTCAGCGCCAGATTTTTCAGAAGTAAAAGGGCAGGCTCAGGCAAAACGCGCGATGGAAGCTGCCGCGGCAGGTGGGCATAGTATGTTGATGGTGGGACCACCGGGCACTGGTAAATCCATGTTGGCCACGCGCTTGCCTAGTATTTTGCCACCCATGGGCGATGCAGAAGCATTGGAATCGGCTGCTGTGCAATCGCTCACAGGTAGTTTTTCTTTGGCGCGTTGGCGTCAACGTCCTTTTCGCTCACCCCATCACACAGCATCAGGCGTAGCCTTGGTAGGAGGAGGCAGTATTCCACGACCTGGCGAAATTTCTTTGGCTAATCACGGTGTACTGTTCTTAGATGAGCTGCCTGAGTTTGATAAAAAAGTCTTAGAAGTGTTACGTGAGCCTTTAGAAACAGGGCGCATCACGATTTCTCGTGCAGCGCGTCAAGCGGAATTTCCCTGTCAATTTCAGTTAATCGCTGCAATGAATCCCTGTCCTTGCGGTTATCTTGGTCACGCTACGCGCGCTTGTCGTTGCACGCCCGATGGTATTGCGCGCTATCAAGGGAAAATTTCTGGACCTTTGTTGGATCGTATTGATTTGCAAATTCAAGTTGCTGCGCTAACCGAAGAAGAATTAATGCGCTCAGTCGAGGAAGAATCTTCAGCGCAGATTGCTGAGCGTGTTGTTTTAGCGAGGGATAGACAATATCAACGTCAAGGCAAAGCGAATGCGCAATTGGGCGTTGCGGAAATTACGCAATTTTGTCAGCCCACAAATGATGCAGAAAAATTATTGCGTGATGCAATACGACGGTTGAATTGGTCTGCACGTGCGTATCATCGGGTTTTAAAAGTTGCTCGCACTATTGCTGATTTAGCACATGCTGATCATATTGATGCCCAACATGTCGCAGTTGCCATTCAATATAGACGCGCATTACATCATCTTCATTAAGCTATTCCTGCCTAACTCTTACTGCCAGTATGCTCTGGTACTGATACCATCTCGTCCATGCGCATTTCTCACCTACCCATACGACGAATTTTTCTCAGTTGCTTCATTTTATTCACTTCTCTAGCTTGTAGTCCTCATTGGAACTGGCGCGAAGTAAAAAGTAATGACGCTCCCTTTTCTGTTCTCTTACCTGATAAACCGGTAAGCCATTCTCGCAACATTGATTTAATCGGTTTGCAAGTAACCATGACCATGACAGCGGCTGAAGTAGATGGCATTAACTTCGCGGTCGGTAGCATACAGTTACCAGATAAAACTAAAACCGAAGCCGCTCTCAATGCGATGCAATTAGCCATGATTAAGAATATTCAAGGCGAAGTGCGTGAAAAAAAAATCATCAATATGGAAACTAATGTCGCAGCCACGCAAATCATCGCTGTGGGACATGCAGGCAATACAGCGCAACCTCTGTTATTGGCAGCACGTTTTGTGAGTAAAGACCAGTGGGTTCATCAAGTCATCGCGTTGGGACCAGAAAAAAAATTTCCGTCCGATGCCATCGAGACTTTTCTCACTTCCTTTAAGTTGAATTAACACGACTATGACTATCCCTTATCTAGAGGGCAAAGCGGGATACCGTGTCGTGTTGATTTTTGCGGCCGCGTATGTGCTCTCTTATGCCTTCCGTGCTATCAATGCAGTAATTGCACCAGCACTGATGGAAGATCTACAACTCAGTAATGCAGATCTAGGCTTATTAACTTCAGCTTATTTTCTTGGCTTTGCAAGTATGCAGCTGCCATTAGGCAGTTGGCTAGATAAATACGGTGCACGTCGTACGGAATCTGCTCTGCTTTTATTTGCAGCTGCAGGAGCTGCAATCTTTGCTATGAGTTCTACCCTCACAGGATTATGGATAGGACGTGCCATGATAGGTGTGGGCGTCTCTTCCTGTTTAATGGCGCCACTTAAAGCATATCGAGTTTGGTATCCCGCTGAACGACAAAGCCAATTAGGCAGTTGGATGTTGGTGTTTGGTACCTGCGGTGCTCTCACTACTACCATGCCGGTTGCAGCAATTCTTCCCATCATTAGTTGGCGTGGTGTGTTTTGGATTATGTCGGGATTAATTTTGCTTGCCACTGCTTTATTATTTTTCAGACTAAAACCTATTGAAACTGAAATCAATGCAAGGCAGTTAGCATCGCAACTAAATAATGCAAGTAGCCATACTGCATCCGTAGCCACTGGATATCGTGCAATTTTCGCCAGTCCGTATTTTCGTCGTATGGCATTGTTGGGCGCGATTCATCAAGGTGGTTTCATGGCTATGCAAACCTTATGGGCTGGGCCATGGATGGTACGTGTATTAGGTTTATCCTTAGATCAAACCTCGCAAGTTTTATTTTTATTTAATTTCACTCTTTTACTTTCCTACTTAGTTTTGTCGTGGTGGGCACCGCGTTATGTCTCATTCAATGACAAACCAGGCATACCGGTATTACAAGCTGTTTCAATTGGACTAGCGGGCGCGGTGATAGTGCAAGCGCTGATGGTGTTCTATGTAACAAGCTGGAGTTGGATACTATGGGTACCATTCGCGATACTCGTGACAGTCACTACCTTAGCGCAAATGCATGTCAGTCTTGCTTTTCCTCCACAACAAGCAGGACGAGCCAATAGTGCATTTAACTTAACTTTATTTATTGGTGCTTTTTCGATTCAATGGGGTATAGGATTATTGATTGATTTATTTATGCTGCAGGGCTGGTCACAATCCGATGCGATGCGCTTAAGCTGGGGTTTATATGTGCTCTTGCAATTAGCTGTGCTGATTGTTTTTGTTAAGAGTCGTGCAGAATCAATCTCCGCTTAAATCACATTATTTTGCTATGCGCCTAATTTAACCTTCGTTTTTTATTTTATAACTATGCTGATTACTTTTAAATCCAAAGCTGCTGCTGATGTACTCATGTATCAACAACATGCAGAACCCATATTACATTTATTAGGTAAACTCAGCGAAAGAGGTGTGATTTCAGCCGATGAAATGTCGGACGCCATACTAAAATTAGAAGCAGAGATCGCAAGACAAAAAAGTGTGCATGTTGTAAAACCTGATACCGAAGATGAACATGTTAGTCATGATCAAGCTATGCAATCCGTCGGTTTTGCAGTCAGAGCTTTTCCTTTGCTTGAAATGATGCGCGCTGCAAAGCGCGACCAGTCACTTATCATGTGGGGAGTATGATGAACGCTATGAATGCTTCTACAATGATTGAATCAACGCTGCCCATTTCAAATGGTGGCAGCTTACATGTGCGCGACTTTCAGCCCACTAAGCCTGGTCGTTCCGGTGTAATGATCATGCATGGACTGGGTGAGCATAGTGGACGCTATCTTCATGTTGCAGAATTTTTTTGTAAGCTAGGTTATGCAGTACGTGTCTATGATCATCGTGGTCATGGATTATCTTCTGGATCACGTGGCGACATTCCTGAACCCGATGCATTAATTCATGATGCTGCCTTGGTGATGGAAGATTGGATTAACACTGGACTGTCGCTGACTGAAAAACCTTTGCTACTCGGGCATAGCATGGGTGGATTATTTGCTGCGCATTTTGCAGTAACTAAGCGTATGCCCATCAGTGGATTAATTCTTTCATCGCCGGCATTAGCATTGCCACTGACGGGATCACAAAAAGTATTACTAAAAACATTAAGTGCAATAGCACCAGGACTACGTGTACCAAATGGTTTGAAGCGTCACTATCTTTCACATGATAGGAAAGTGGAAGAAGCATATAGCGAAGATAAATTAGTGCATAACAAAATTACTTCTCGCTTGTTAAATAATATGCTGTCATCGATAGAGGTAGTGCAAAGAGATGCCGATCAAATTGATATTCCTGTTTTATTAGTTTTTGCCGGACAAGATCATTTAGTTGATGCGCGTGGCAGTGATGAATTTTTCTCACACTTGACTGATAAAATTGGGACTAAGCATCGTTATGCTCAGCTCTATCATGAAATCTTCAATGAACTGCCTGCTGATGCAGATGCTGTTTTCGCTGATGTAAAACATTGGCTAATGCATAGTCTTACTTAATTCTTTTATTCTCTTTTGCCTCACCCTTCTAAATCTGCATCACTCTCCGAAGCTTTTTCTGGTGCTGCTAGTGCATTAGCGCTAGTAGAAACCGGTATGGCTTTGCCACGCGCCTTAGCGCAAGTTTTTGAATCGCATCATGCTTCACCACAAACACGTGGTGCGATACAAGATTTAGCGTATCGCAGCATGCGTAATTGGGGCGCAGCGCAACAATGTCTCGCTGCTCTCATGCCACAGCCACCACAACAAGCGCGATTAAAAACGCTCTTGTGTTGTGCGCTTTCTCTTCTATCAGATGCCACACCTATTTACGCACCCCATACGATTGTTGATCAAGCTGTCACCGCTGCTAGTCAAGACCAAGAGCTTGCTAAAGCAAAAGGTTTAGTCAATGCAGTGTTAAGACGTTTTTTAAGAGAACGTGATCAATTATTAAGGGACTTAAGCCAGCATTTATCTTCGTGTTGGAATTATCCTGATTGGTGGATTCATAAAATGCAGCGTGATTGGCCGCATGACTGGGAACATATTCTCGCTGCAGGCAATCAGCCTCCACCTTTAACATTGCGTGTGAACCGACGCAAAATCACGACTGAAGCTTATTTGCAGTTGTTACAAGAACAGGCGATGCAAGCGACAATCGTTGGACCTTACGCGATACGATTACAGCAAGCGTTACCTGTTGCGCGCATCCCCGGCTTTCTGGATGGCTTGGTATCTGTTCAAGATGCCGCAGCTCAGCTTGCAGCGCCGCTATGTGATATTGCGGATGGCATGCATGTATTAGATGCCTGTGCTGCGCCTGGCGGTAAAACAGGTCATCTCTTAGAAAGTGCAGATATTCAATTGCTGGCTTTGGATCATGATGCTAAGCGGCTACAGCGCATACAAGAGAATCTGACTCGCTTACATCTACAAGCACAACTGGTAACTGGCGATGCTAGTAATCAGCTCTGGTGGGATGGTAAATTTTTTGATCGCATACTCGCCGATGTACCTTGTACGGCATCTGGCATAGTGCGCCGTCATCCTGATATACGTTGGCTGCGCAGGCCTAAAGATAGTCGTCAACTTGCCCGTCTATCTGCGCGAATTCTGGATAATTTATGGCAGATGCTGAAACCTGAGGGCAAATTATTATTTGTCACCTGTTCCCTCTGGCCTGAAGAATCTGCTCTACAAGCCCAATCTTTTGAGCAAAAACACGGCGCCATCCGATTATCTGCGCCCGGTCAGATGCTCCCTATGGCACAAGCAGAGCAAGATCAGGACGGTTTGTTTTACGCGCTATTCCAAAAGCCCTCAGTTTGATACTATCAATCAACTTTTCCCTACGGGCTGGCTCCGTTTTTCTGTGTGATTCTGCGATTTTTTCTTAGTTTTTGTTTTCTACTGCCGCTCTCGCCGGTGCTGACTGCGCACGCGGCTGAAGGCATAGAAGTCATTCAGGCTAGCCTCGAGGCGACGGAAGAAGGCTATCGCCTTAAATCTGAATTTTCTTTTGAGCTCACACAAACGCTAGAGGATGCCTTAATACGTGGCGTGCCTTTGTATTTCACCACGCAAGTTGAAGTCTCTAGGCCACGTTGGTATTGGTTTGATGAAAAAGCAATTACTGCATCTCGATCCATACGTATTTCATATAACGTCTTAACCAAACAATATCGCGTCTCTACTGACGGTAGCTTGCATAGAAATTTTGTGAAATGGGAAGATGTGATGGCCTTGTTACGCCGTCCTAGTCGTTGGTTGATCTCAGAAAATGGCGCCTTAAAACGCGGGGAAATGTATACCGTGGCATTACGCATGGCACTTGATACTAGCCAATTACCTAAGCCTATACAAATAAGTATTATTAGCGGCGGTGACTGGCAACTCTCTTCTGATTGGTCACGATTTAGCTTCAAGGCAGAAGGCAAGTGACGCGCACAGTTCGTTATCTCATACTGGTCGCGGCAGCAGTAATAAGTATCTTACTTTTTCTGTTAGCTTCCGCATCTGAAAACACATGGTTGTTTGATGAATACTATCCGTGGATAGTCGGTGCAAATATCAGTGTCGCTCTTACTTTATTTTCTTTAGTTTGTTTTTTATTGTGGCGCTTATACGGTCGCTATCGCCGCGGCTTATTTGGCTCACGCTTAATGAGTAAATTAGTTTTAGTCTTTACTTTAATCGGTATCTTGCCTGGCAGTGTGATTTACTTAGTCTCGGTACAGTTCGTTTCACGTTCGATTGAATCATGGTTTAACGTTAAAGTTGAATCTGCTTTGGAATCCGGTTTAAATTTAGGTCGCTCTGCACTCGACTCTTCTTTACAAGATCTGAAAGTTAAATCACGCACACTAGCTAACGAGCTATCAGAAATGTCTGATGTCGCCATCATGAATCAGTTACCTAAGCTATTAGAAAATAGCTCACTCAGTGAAGCCTTGGTTGTGACTAGCAATGGGAATTTAATTGCCAGTAGTGGAAATCTCACTAATTTACTACCTGATCTTCCTACTCCTTCTATGTTAGTACGTGCACGCACGGCTGAGGGCTATGGTGCGATTGAAGGTGAAACAGATGCGAATGATAAAAATGCTGAACGCACACCGGCTTTACGTTTGCGCGTTGTGATAGCAATTCGTGGCGATGGATCGCTACTCACACTACGTAGTCAAACACGCTATCTGCAAATCATACAACCTGTCTCTGCACAACTTGCAGAAAATGCTGAAGCACTACGTTCTGCCTATGGAGAATATCAAGAACGTGCGTTAGCACGCTCAGGCTTAAAACGATTTTATTTGGTGACCTTAACTCTCACTTTACTCTTAACTATTTTTGCTGCGATGGCGAGTGCTTTTTTTCTCGCTACTGATCTTGCTAAGCCACTCTTACTATTAGCTGAAGGTACAAAAGCAGTTGCAGAAGGTGATCTTTCACCACGCCCTATTGTGGCTAGCTCAGATGAACTTGGCATACTCACGCAGTCATTTAATTCTATGACGCGTCAACTCTCAGAAGCACAAGATGCCGTAGAGCGTAATCGTTTAGCGCTAGAAGATGCGAAAGCTTATCTAGAATCCGTATTGGCTAATATGTCAGCTGGTGTGATGGTGTTAGATAGTCAATTACGTTTAGTGACATTTAATGCTTCAGCATGTCGAATCTTACAATGTGATTTAACACCATTTTTAGAACAAGCGTTTTCTGCATTAACAGATTTATCTGCTTTCACTTCAACTATTATTCGCGCATTCTCTGAACAAAATGCACAAACAGCTGCGCGTGATAAAGAAGTAGATGATCAACACTGGCAACAACAAATTGATTTCGCTTTAAAAGAAACTTCAAATGCAACAGTTGAACAAATCTCTTTACTTGCACGTGGTTCGCGTTTGCCTGTTGGTAGTGGTATAGGTCATGTGGTTGTTTTTGATGATATCTCTGATCTCATCTCTGGTCAGCGTCTGGTTGCTTGGTCAGAAGTAGCGCGACGTTTGGCACATGAAATTAAAAACCCTCTGACACCTATACAGCTCTCTGCAGAACGTTTGCAAATGAAGTTACACGCAAAACTGGCTGGTGATGATGCTGCTTTATTAGAGCGCGGCACTAACACCATCGTCAAACAAGTGACAGCCATGCAAGAAATGGTGGATAACTTCCGTGATTACGCAAAAACTCCTACGCCGGTTTTAGCTAGCTTAGATCTAAATACCTTAATCAGTGAGATTCTTGAGCTCTATATGGGCGAGATAGAAACCAAGATCATAGAAGTTCAGCTAACTCCTAATCTGCCCGCCATTCTGGGTGATGCCACCCAGTTGCGGCAAGTGATGCATAACCTAATTAAGAACGCACAAGATGCGATTGCTGAAACAAATTCATTAACACAAAGCCCTAAAATCCAGCTTTTGACTGAAGCTATTCATTATCCAGAAGCGAATGGCGCTATGAAAACTGCGGTCAGGCTGTCGATTACTGATAATGGACCTGGCTTTGACGCGAGATTAATCAGCCGAGCTTTTGAGCCGTATGTCACCTCAAAACCTAAAGGGACTGGGCTAGGACTACCCGTAGTAAAGAAGATTATTGAGGAACACGGTGGGCGAATTGAGCTCAAGAACAGAAAAGATGGCAGTGGCGCAATTATTTCGATTCTTTTATTAAGGCTGGCAAGTAATTAAATAATTGACATTAATTATTGCTAAAAATACAATTTGTCCATGGCTTAGTTCCTTGACGTTAAGAGGCTCGTAATGGCGAACATTCTAGTTGTTGATGATGAAATGGGAATCCGAGAATTACTCTCGGAAATTCTCGGCGATGAAGGTCATGTCGTCAGTACAGCGGAAGATGCAAATCAAGCGCGTGAACTCAGATTATCTGAATCACCGGATTTGGTTTTGCTCGATATTTGGATGCCCGATACCGATGGCGTAACTCTACTGAAGGAATGGCAAAGGGATGGATTACTCACCATTCCCGTGATCATGATGTCAGGGCATGCAACCATAGACACAGCAGTGGAAGCAACGCGCATAGGCGCAATGAATTTTCTTGAAAAACCAATTTCATTGCAAAAATTATTAAAAACTGTACAGCAGGGTTTATCTAAATCACCAGAACTAGCACGCGGTGCTTTAGTCGGTTCACAAAAATTAAATGGCAGTAAAGAACATAGCCTCTTACCATCCGACTCACCTTTATCTGCTTATGATGGAAATAATTTCCCTCAACATTTAATAACATCTTCCACTTTTGCACCGGCAGGTAGTGAGTTCAGAGTTTCTTTTGAATTACCCTTACGTGAAGCACGTGATGCTTTTGAACGTGCTTACTTTGAACATCATTTATTACGCGAAGGTGGCAGCATGACAAGAGTTGCAGAGCGTACCGGCTTAGAGCGTACCCACCTGTATCGCAAACTCAAACAACTCGGTGTGGAACCTGTTAAGGGAAATAAAAAAACCGAATGACAAAAACGCATTTAGTTTATGGTCTCAATAGCATCGCCAGAGAAAATGCCATCGCTGCTATGCTAGTACCAAACAGTCCTAGCGCAGTGATTATTGAAGGGCTCGCAAACGGCAATAGCAAGCTAGAAGAATTTGATCAAGCAGCCAACTTAGCAATTTATCGTATCGCACCTGGTTGTCCTTGTTGTACTGGTAGTTTAACAATGCGTGTCACGCTCAACCGCTTGTTACGTAATTCACCAGAATATTTATATATCAGTCTTGCAAGCAATGAGCATCTGACTAGCATTCGTGAGTTTTTACAAGCACCGCAATACAAAGATCTGTTAACCCTCCAACAGGAGTGCAATTGCGACAACTCTGATTGAACGTTAGCATTTTTTTGAGATCCACTCTTGAAAATAGCATTAGTAATCCTATTTGAAGTTAGTTGAAGTAATCAACTTTAAGGTGAGTCTATGAATGTTATCTATAACAGCGAGCACTACAGTGTTGTTGAGTTTGGTGCGCAATCTAGTCCGAGTGCAATGGAATTCGGTGGCTATGAAATCTTAGATAAGCCTGCCCGTAAAGAAATTTTCATTGCGGGTCCCTTGGCTGAAGTATTCAGACAAAACGTGATGGAACTGATTGCTACCGAACCCAGTGAAGAAGAAATTGATGCCTTCTTAGGTAGTTATGATTCTTTAATGGCACAACCCTTTATCTTGCATTAACTCAGTGCTAGATCTATCTATCTCTACCTAGGACGTGATTGCGCGTGTCTGACACATCACCCCTAGGTAATTCTCGTGCTGTATTTAGCACCCAAACTGAAATTCATGCGCAACTTGATAAGCTACTGCAAAGGCATAGCGCGCATCCATTTCAAAAACCCTTCAGCACCTACAATCAAACCGCTTATACCAGTGCCATGCAAGCATGGAAGGCAGCCGGTTCAGCTCCTTTGATACTAGATTCTGGTTGCGGTGTAGGTCTCTCTACACGTCACCTAGCGAGTCTTAATCCACTGCACTTTGTTATTGGTGTTGATCAATCTGCTGACAGATTATTGCGCTTACATCAATCCGTTCCGGATATTAAAAATTTCATTACTGTGCGTGCTGACTTAGTTGATTTCTGGCGACTGTTAAAAAATGATGGCATCACCCTCGACTATCACTACTTGTTATATCCTAATCCTTGGCCTAAAAAAGATCAGCTGCGACGACGTTGGCATGGTCATGCAGTCTTTCCTACTTTGCTAGCCCTTGGTGGCACCATAGAATGTCGTAGTAATTGGAAAATTTATGTCGATGAATTTGCCCATGCTTTAACCACCTTAACTGGGCAAGCTACACAGTGTGAAAATTATTCTATTCATCCTTTTGCATTAACGCCTTTCGAAGAAAAATATCACGCCTCTGGTCATAGCTTATGGCGCTGCCAACTGAAGATTCCTAACTCAGCATAAACAAGTTTCGTGATAAGGTAAGTCTTATCAACAGAATTTTCCTAATTAAAAATGTGTCAACTACTCGGCATGAATTGCAATGTCCCTACCGACATTGTATTTAGCTTTACAGGCTTTGCGACCCGCGGCGGCCTTACTGATGAACATAAAGATGGTTGGGGCATTGCTTTTTTTGAAGGTGCTGGCGTACGTCTATTTGTAGACCATCAATCTGCCATCGCTTCACCTGTTGCTGATTTGATTAAGCGTTATCCCATCAAATCAAAACATGTCATCGCGCATATTCGTAAAGCGACACAAGGCCATGTTGCTTTAGAAAATTGTCATCCTTTTGTGCGTGAGTTATGGGGACGTTATTGGGTATTTGCACATAATGGCGATTTAAAAAACTTTTTGCCTACGTTTAATGGCTCTTTTACACCGGTAGGTACAACTGATAGTGAACGTGCTTTTTGTTATTTACTTCAACAGCTACGTAAACAGTTTGGCGATGTTGCTCCACCATTGCCTATCTTACGATCAGCGATAACAACACTCACTACAGAGATCGCCAGTTATGGCATTTTTAATATGATGCTTTCGGATGGATCGGCGCTATTTGCACATTGCTCAACACGCTTACATTACGTCGTGCGGCAACATCCTTTTAATCAAGCACGACTTTCCGATGAAGATTTGTCAGTTGATTTTTCTACTGTGACGACACCGAATGACAGAGTAGCTATTATCGTAACTGAACCACTCACCACTAATGAAACTTGGCATGCCTTTAACAGTGGTGAGCTGAAGTTGTTTGCTGAAGGCATGCCTATTGATTAACACTCTACATCACAATTAATTCAAATTCGGAGCCAACCAACTTTTCATCAGGTCTTCCGAAATTTTTCTGCGCTTAACCATATCTTGTAATTGATCTTCACCGATTTTGCCAACCGTGAAATACTTTGAATCGGGATGCGCGAAATAAAATCCTGATACCGATGCACCTGGGAACATGGCATAAGATTCTGTCAAACTCATACCTATATCTTCTGCTTCAAGTATACGGAACATGTCTGCTTTAACAGTGTGCTCAGGACAAGCTGGATAACCTGGTGCTGGGCGTATACCTTTATATTGTTCAGCAATTAAAGCCTCACTACTTAAGGCTTCATCACTTGCATAACCCCATAAATCTTTACGCACACGTTCATGTAAATATTCAGCAAAGGCTTCTGCAAGTCTATCTGCTAAAGCTTTTAACATGATGGATGAATAATCATCATGCGCATCTTCAAAACGTTTTTCGTATTTTTCTATGCCTAGACCTGCAGTCACTGCAAACATGCCTATGTAATCTGTGATGCCTGAAGATTGTGGCGCAATGAAATCAGACAAGCATTGATTCGGACGTGCCACACCATGAATGACAGGTTTTTCAGTTTGCTGTCTCAAACCATAATAAGTAAACGCCACTTCAGTGCGCGTCTCATCGGTGTAAATGACGATGTCATCATCATTCACGCTATTACATGGCAACAGCGCCATCACACCATTTGCTGTTAACCAGCGTCCATCTATAATTTTTTTCAGTAATGCCTGGCCTTCTTTATAAACATTACTTGCTGATTCGCCTACCACTGCATCCGTCAATATAGCGGGGAATGGTCCAGCTAAATCCCAAGTCTGAAAGAATGGACCCCAATCAATATAGTTTGCTAACAAGGCAAGATCGACATTGCGAAAATGTCTGCGACCTATGAATTTTGGTTTATGTGGTTTACCTGCGCCATCAAAAGCGACCTGCATTTTATTTTTACGCGCTGCTGCTAAGGACAACATAGGCGCTGCTTTTTTACCTGCATGTTGTACACGTATGCGTTCGTAATCAGTACTAATCTCTGTTAAATAAGCATCACGTGTTTCAGGTGTCAGCAGTGATTGCGCGACCGAGACAGAACGAGAAGCATCGGCAACATAGATCACTGGGCCTTCATAATTTGGCGCAATCTTCACAGCCGTGTGTGCACGACTAGTAGTCGCACCGCCAATTAATAAAGGTGTTTTCAGTGCGCGGAAATGCGGATCACGTTGCATTTCTTTTGCAACATGTGCCATTTCTTCTAATGAAGGTGTGATCAATCCAGAGAGACCAATAATATCTACTTGTTCTTCTTTTGCTTTCGCAAGAATTTCAGAACAAGGCACCATCACACCCATGTTCACAACTTCAAAATTATTACATTGCAAAACAACTGAAACAATATTCTTACCAATGTCATGCACATCGCCTTTTACTGTGGCGATCAAAATCTTACCTTTAGGTTTAGCTGCCTTACCAGTGCGACGTTCTTCTTCTGCTTTTTCTTCTTCAATGTAAGGCACCAGATGAGCAACCGCTTGTTTCATCACGCGCGCTGATTTCACTACCTGCGGCAAAAACATTTTGCCTTGTGCGAATAAGTCACCAACGATATTCATGCCGTCCATCAGTGGGCCTTCAATCACATGGATAGGACGACCGCCACTTGCAAATACTGCCGTACGCGCTTCTTCGGTATCTTCTACTATCCATTGTGTAATGCCGTGTACTAAAGCATGCGCCAAGCGTTTTTCTACAGCGGCTTCACGCCATACTAAAGTTTGTTCTTCTTTTTTATCGCCGGCTTTTAATGAGGCAGCGAAATCAATCATGCGCTCTGTTGCATCTTCGCGGCGATTTAACACCACATCTTCTGCGCGCTCACGTAATTCAGAATCGAGATCATCATAAACACCGACCATACCGGCATTCACAATGCCCATACTCATACCAGCTTTAATAGCGTGATAAAGGAATACAGTGTGTATCGCTTCACGAGCAGGATCATTACCGCGGAATGAAAAACTCACATTCGACACACCACCGCTGATTTTTGCGTGCGGCAGATTTTCACGTATCCAACGCGTCGCTTCTATGAAATCAACAGCATAATTATTGTGTTCTTCTATACCCGTTGCGACAGCAAAAATATTTGGATCAAAAATTATATCTTCAGGAGCAAAACCAACTTTATCTATTAACAAATGATAGGCGCGCGCACAAATTTCTGTTTTACGTGCAAAGGTATCGGCCTGACCTTTTTCATCAAAGGCCATCACAATCGCTGCTGCACCATAACGTCTACATAGATTTGCTTGTCTTAGAAATTCTGCTTCGCCTTCTTTGAGCGAAATAGAATTTACAATCGCTTTGCCTTGCACGCACTTTAAGCCTGCTTCTATTACTGACCATTTTGAGGAATCGATCATGATAGGTACACGAGCGATATCTGGTTCAGATGCGATCAGATTCAAAAAGCGCGTCATCGCTGCAACTGAATCCAACATGGCTTCATCCATGTTGATGTCAATGACTTGTGCGCCATTTTCAACTTGCTGACGTGCGACTGCTAAAGCTTCTTCGTATTGCTCATTCAAAATCATGCGTGCAAAAGCTTTTGAACCTGTGACGTTGGTGCGCTCGCCTACGTTAACGAATAAAGAATCTTCATCAATCGTAAATGGCTCTAAACCCGATAAACGCATTTGATGTAAATGCGTAGGTATTACGCGCGGAGCAATAGGATTTACTGTTTCTGCAATGGCTTTAATATGATCTGGCGTGGTACCACAACAGCCGCCCGCAATATTCACGAAACCACTTTCAGCAAATTCTTTTAGTAGCGAAGAAGTTACATCTGGTGTTTCATCGAATCCAGTGTCCGACATAGGATTCGGCAAACCTGCATTTGGATAAATACAAACATAGGTCTCCGATATTTTTGATAGCTCTTCAGCATAAGGGCGCATCAGCGTGGCACCTAATGCGCAATTCAAACCTATGGTTAAAGGCTTGGCATGACGAACTGAATTCCAAAAAGCAGTTACCGTTTGGCCAGACAACACACGACCTGAAGCATCAGTCACTGTGCCTGAAATCATGATAGGTAATTTTTGTCCGTGCTCTTCAAAAAACTGATCAATCGCAAATAAGGCTGCTTTGCAGTTGAGTGTGTCAAACACAGTCTCAACTAACAATACATCCGCACCACCTTCTACTAAGGCACGCGTTTGTTCTAAATAGGCATTAACTAATTGATCGAAGGTGACATTGCGCGCACTAGGATCATTCACATCGGGAGAGATCGATGCTGTTTTAGGTGTAGGGCCTAATGCGCCAGCGACGAAGCGTGGCTTATCTTTGGTGCTGTATTTATCACAAGCTGCACGCGCGATTTTCGCGGCTTGCACATTCATCTCATAAGCCAGATGTGGCATATGATAATCATCTTGAGCAATCGTCGTCGCACCAAAGGTATTGGTCTCGATTAAATCTGCGCCTGCTGCTAAATACTGTTCATGGATTTCTTGAATCACATGCGGTTGGGTGAGCGTTAACAGCTCGTTATTCCCTTTGACGAAAATTTCTTTACCTGGCACGGCAAAATTTGCAAAACGCTCACCGCGATAATCTTCTTCCGTCAGCTTATAACGCTGAATCATGGTGCCCATAGCACCATCAAGAATCAATATGCGCTGTGATAGTAAATCACGCAAAATCGTTTCAGTTGTAGATATAGCGTCGCGTTTCATGTGCTCAAAAAATATAATCGCTGCAGAAAATAAAAAACCCGGCCTGCAAAGCAAAGCCGGGCATGCATGCCGCTTTAGCAGTATTTGTGTAGGACTTTCACCTCGGCGCCCGCAAGCTGGTTTTGACTTGAATAATCAAATCGGCGCTATCGAATTATACGTTAATTCAAGAATGAATTTCGAAACGCTGACCCGACTTCATAGGGAAACCCTTCACAAATTCAACAGCAGGTAGTCGTTTGCCTCCCGGCTTTTGTAATTCCTTCAGCACTAAGGCACCATGACCACAAGCGACTGTCACACCGTGCTCATCCACACTCAAAATTTGTCCCGGTTCACCCGTTAAATCTAGGCATTCAGCATGCCAAATTTTTAATGTGATGCCAGCGATTTCTGCGCTTGCTGCAGGAAAGGGATTGAATGCTCTGATCTTGCGTTCCAAAGTAGTCGCCGGCGCTTGAAAATTCAGTGCTGCCTCCTGCTTGCTAATTTTTGCTGCATAGGTCACGCCCATTTCGGGTTGTGGTGTGGCTGCTAACTTGCCTGACTCAAGTGCGCGCATTGCGTCAACAATTAAACGACCGCCCAAATTTGCTAGCCTGTCATGCAAATCACCCGTAGTGTCCTCTGCGTGTATGTCCACTGCTTCACTAAGTAGCATAGCGCCCGTATCTAAGCCCTGGTCCATTTGCATAATTGTGATACCAGTTTGGGTGTCACCTGCTTCTATCGCTCTGTGTATAGGTGCAGCACCACGCCAACGCGGAAGTAGCGAGCCATGAATATTGATACAACCTAGACGCGGGATACTTAAAACCGATTGCGGCAAGAGCAAACCATAAGCAGCAACTACCATCACATCATGCTCGGTTACTTGTAACAAGGCATGCGCCGCTTGCGCTTCTTTTGCGTATTTGCCGTCTAAGCGTAAGGATGTGGGTTGCGCAACGGGGATGGCATGTGTCAGGGCAAACTGTTTGACGGGAGAGGGATGTAATTGCATGCCACGTCCTGCAGGTCTATCTGGCTGGGTCAGTACTAATGGAATCGCATAACCAGCAGCATGCATTGCAGCTAATGCTGAAACCGCAAACTCTGGTGTCCCTGCAAATATAATTTTCATTGCAAGATTATAGTAGCTAGCAGCTAGGCTTGATGGGCTTTACTTACTTGATGTGGAATGTTGTGCAGCTAACAATTTGTACTAATTTGTCAGGGCGACCTTATCTTTTTTAAGTTCGCGCTCTTCTTTTAAGAGTTTGGTTTTGATGCGATTACGTTTTAGTGGCGAGAGATATTCGACAAACACCTTGCCTAATAGATGATCCATTTCATGCTGTATGCAGACTGCTAACAAGCCATCTGCTTGTCGTTCAAAAAACTTACCCTCTGCGTCCTGTGCTTTGACTTTCACTTCGACAGCACGTGCCACACCATCATAAATACCAGGCACAGACAAACAACCTTCTTCATGAACTTTGCGTTCTTCACTAGCCCAGACTATTTCAGGGTTTATCAGTACTAATAAATCATCTCTGGTTTCAGAGACATCTATCACGATCAATCTTTCATGAACGTCAACTTGTGTCGCTGCAAGTCCTACACCTGGCGCTTCGTACATAGTTTCCGCCATATCAGCGATTAATTTTTTTAAGCGATCATCAAACGCCAGCACAGGCTTAGCAATTTTATGCAAGCGAGAATCTGGGTATCGCAGTATGGGCAGGTGTGACATTCAGCTTTTATACAACATCAAAAAAAATAGCTCGGTTTTCATTCGAAGAAGTTGGCTAGCTAGTGCAAAATCCCCGTCTTCTCGCGTTTCGGCTTGCGCGCAATGTGATCATAGATTGGGACTGGCAACCGATGAAAAAGTTTAGCACAGCTGTATTTTTCTTCCTCATGAACTCAGCGCTAGGCGCTAATCTGATTTTAAAAACTAAAGCTGCGCCTATTACATCCTCAACGCCCTCTTCAATTCCAGCTGTGCTTGCATCTCCCACCACCACACTAAAACTAAGCCCTCGGGCACGTATAGAAACACAAGCGCCGGTTACATCACCCACTTTTATTCCACAAAGTTTTTTTAGTCTACGTTCACAACTGCTGTTTTTAAGTCCTATCGACGTAATCCTAGCGCCTAGCATCAGCTCCTTACAAGCAGGACAGGCTTTAGGGGGTGTGCATCAGTCTGTATTCGTAGTCGGCAAATTACATCAACAATCTACATTTGATGTGGTTAGAAATTGGCAAAAAATCATCGATCCAATAAACGGGCAGTTGCTCGGCATTGTAGGTAAACGCATAGGTAAAGTAGAACTCGTACTCGCTGCTGAATCCAAAAACGCATTCCATGAATTCATCGTCACGCAAGCATGGTCTGAATTATCTACGGGTGATTTGTTGCTACCCGCAGCCAGTGATGAGAGGTCGAATCCTGTATTTGATAACCATAAAACTCAAGTCCAAGCTGCATCAGGTCGGGTTGCCACATTAATGCGCGAAGGGATATGGGCTGGCACTCTCGATGTCGTCGCGATTAATTTAGGCACTCAGCAAGGCATGCATACTGGGGCGACCTTATCAGTCTTAAAGCAAGCTAAAATGAATCATCCTTCTGCGCTAACCATCCCCTCTCAGTCTGTTATGCAAACTATTGCAACGCTATTTGTATTCGATGTGAACGAGCGCGCTGCTTTTGCTGTTGTGATGCAGGCCAGTGATGTTATTTCTGTTGGCGATAGCGTTGTATCGATACGGACACCGAGCAAATGAAACAACAAGATGGTTTAGCTGCATGGCTTAGGCTGATGGCAACCGAAGGTGTGGGTACGCAAACTGCTCGCGATTTGCTCACTCACTTTGGTCTGCCTGAAGAAATTTTCGACGCAGGTTTTTCTGCTCTACAAAAACGCGTTCCCGAAAAAATTGCGCGCATCTTGTCTGCGCCAATTGCGCCGGACATTCAAACTCACATAGAACAAACCTTAGCTTGGGCAGCGCAAGAAAAAAATCATGTCATTACACTTGCTGATACTAGCTATCCGCAAGCTTTACTGCGTATTGCGGACCCGCCAACACTGCTCTATGTAAAAGGCAATGACGCTTTATTAAACAAACCTGCGATTGCGATAGTGGGTAGTCGAAATGCCAGCGCACAAGGCATGTTGAATGCCGATCGCTTTGCGCAAAATTTAAGTGATGCTGGATTAACTGTCGTTTCCGGTCTCGCTTTGGGTATAGATACCGGCGCACACACCGGCGCCCTACAATCTGCCAAAGCTGCCAGTAAAGCCGCCAATATCGGATCGAGTATTGCTGTTGTTGGAACCGGCCTAGATATTGTCTATCCAGCTGCAAATCGAGCACTTGCCCACCAGTTAGCCGACGTTGGTTGCATAATAAGCGAATATCCCTTAGGCACACCGGCGATAGCACATAACTTCCCACGTCGAAACCGTATTATTAGTGGACTCTCCTTAGGCGTATTAGTCGTCGAAGCTGCGGCACAATCCGGCTCACTGATTACAGCCCGCAGTGCATTGGAGCAGGGACGCGAAGTGTTTGCTATTCCTGGTTCGATACATTCGCCGCTAGCCAAAGGGTGTCATCAACTCATACGACAAGGAGCCAAGCTAGTGGAGTCGGCGCAAGATATTCTTGAGGAACTGCGTTGGGACAATACGCTTATTCAAGCTAGCCTAGGCAATGCGACGCAGATTGCTGCTTCAAATTTATCTGACCCCAAACTGCAAAGTTTGTTGGAAAACATGGGGCATGATGCGCTGAACGTAGATCAACTTGTCGCTCGCTCTGGCCTTCCAGTCGCTTCTGTTCAAGCAGCCCTTTTTCATTTAGAAATGCAGGGGCATATTGAATGTCTGGCTGGAGGACAAGTTAGGCGTTTAATTGGATAAAAGTTTATTTTTTTAAATAAATTACGCTGATTTACACCCAGCTCGCTAATTTTTTAAATTGCGCTAACACTA
This sequence comes from Bordetella parapertussis, assembly GCA_945883145.1. GTDB lineage: Bacteria > Pseudomonadota > Gammaproteobacteria > Burkholderiales > Burkholderiaceae_D > Pernthalerella. The sequence continues at coordinate 27,252 of CAMCXB010000007.1, forward strand.
GGAATTATATGAAAAAAAGCCAGTTTTCACCTATTTCTAACTAAATTTCTACTAATTTTGGCTTGTGTCGCCTCTCAGTTAACGCTACATTAGAGCAATGTTCGATGTCCTAGTTTACCTATACGAAACCTATTACCGCCCAGATGCCTGCCCTGATTCAGAGGCTTTGGCAAAAAAGTTGACGGCTATCGGTTTTGAACAAGATGAAATCACCAAAGCGCTAGGTTGGCTGACTGACCTCGCCCAAACCACGAATGAAATTTTTAGCCAGCAAGCTAGGCAGACAGCATTTTCTTTTGGATTTCGTGTCTATGCTGAACAAGAATTCGAGATTTTAGGTACGCCCGCAATCGGCTTCATTCAATTTTTAGAGTCTGCTCAAGTGATTAATGCTCTTCAGCGAGAAATCGTGGTCGAGCGTGCATGCGCTTCAAGCGAATCGCCGATTTCTCTTGATAAGCTCAAAGTCATCGTATTAATGGTGCTATGGAGTCAAGGCAAAGAACCAGACGGCTTAATGTTTGATGAGCTGTTCAGCGATGAAGATGATTCAGAAACCCGCCTTTATCACTAATAATAAATGCCAAGTTCGAGAAAGCCCGCTAAATTAGCGGGCTTTTGATTTTTAAGCGGCCAAAAAATTTACCGAATTGCAATCAGCTAAAAATGAGAACAGTAACTTTAAAGCGTGTAACTTGCGGATTTTGCAGCAACCCGCTTATCATTGGCCGCACAACGATTGATGTTGCCAAAAAACTAGTTTTGCGCAGCTCAATAAAATGCCGGTGTTTACAAGCACAGCGATTGCCACATGAGTATTCCAGATTCGGACAGACACTATGACTAAAACGCTCATCATTGCAGAGAAACCTTCTGTCGCAAATGATATTGCCAAGACTTTGGGCGGCTTTACTAAACACGATGAGTATTTCGAATCCGACGACTATGTTTTATCGTCGGCTGTTGGTCATCTGGTCGAGATCGCCGTTCCAGAAGAATACGATGTAAAACGCGGTAAATGGTCATTCAATCATTTACCCATGATTCCCCCACACTTCGCGCTCAATCCTATAGAAAAAACGCATGCGCGTTTAAAAGTACTGGGCAAGTTAATTAAGCGTAAAGATGTAGGTGCACTAATCAACGCATGTGACGCGGGGCGCGAAGGTGAATTAATTTTCCGTCTCATCGTGCAATACGCAAAAGCGAAACAACCTATACAGCGCTTATGGCTACAGTCCATGACACCTGGTGCAATCCGCGAGGCCTTTACGCATTTACGTGCTGATGAAGAAATGATGCCCTTGGCAGATGCGGCACGCTGTAGAAGTGAAGCTGACTGGCTAATTGGTATTAATGGCACCCGTGCCATGACAGCGTTTAATTCCAAAGAAGGTGGCTTTTACCTCACCACCGTAGGTCGCGTACAAACTCCCACTCTTTCTATTGTGGTGGAACGTGAAGAAAAAATTAAACGTTTTGTTTCGCGTGATTTCTGGGAAGTACGTGCTGAATTTGTATGCGCACAAGGCGTTTATGAAGGCAGATGGTTAGATACAAAATTTAAAAAAGATGAGGCTGATCCAGAGAAAAAAGCAGAACGTCTCTGGAGCAAAGCAGCTGCCGATTCTATTGTGGCTGCGTGTAGAGAAAAATCAGGTAGTGTCACTGAAGAAGCCAAACCAACGACTTCTATGGCGCCTGCTTTATTTGACCTCACCAGCTTGCAAAGAGAAGCGAATGCACGCTTTGGTTTCTCTGCTAAGAACACATTAGGCTTAGCGCAAGCACTGTATGAAAAACATAAAGTACTGACCTATCCTCGTACTGACTCAAGACATCTGCCAGAAGATTATTTGAATACAGTAAAAGAAACGATGGAGATGTTAGGAGAGAACAATAACTACTATCAATTCTCTTCTCAGGTTTTGAAAAATAATTGGGTCAAACCAAATAAACGTATTTTCGATAATACAAAGATTAGCGATCACTTTGCGATCATCCCAACTACGCAAGCGCCTAAAAGTCTGTCTGAGCCTGAACAAAAACTGTATGACTTAGTGACGCGTCGTTTCTTAGCCATATTCTTCCCTGCTGCAGAATTTTTAGTCACAACGCGTTTTACGGAAGTATCGGGTCATCAATTTAAGACCGAGGGTAAAGTACTGACCAACCCTGGATGGTTAGCGGTCTACGGCAAAGAAGTCATCGATGAAAAACCAAATAAAGATGGCGAGTCCAGTAGTACTACCTTAGTTGCTGTTGCTAAGGGCGAGAAAGTAAAAACAGAACAAGTGATTCCACATGCACTGGTAACTAAACCACCTGCACGCTATTCAGAAGCGACATTACTCTCTGCGATGGAGGGCGCTGGAAAACTTATAGAAGATGAAGAACTGCGTGATGCTATGGCCGGTAAAGGCTTGGGCACACCAGCTACACGCGCCGCCACAATTGAAGGCTTATTGAATGAAAAATATCTCGTGCGTGAAGGAAGAGAACTCATTCCTACGGCTAAATCATTCCAACTCATGACTTTATTGCGGGGCTTAGATGTCACCGAACTCACAGCACCTGAATTAACAGGGGAATGGGAATATAAACTTTCTCAAATTGAGCGTGGCAATATTAGTCGCGAAGAATTCATGCGTGAGATTGCGCAAATGACGCAAATCATCGTCAAGCGTGCGAAAGAATATAACAACGACACCATACCAGGTGACTATGCCACGCTGAAAACGCCATGCCCAAATTGTGGCGCAGTCGTGAAAGAAAATTACCGACGCTTTAACTGTACTAAGTGCGAATTTTCTATGAGCAAAATTCCAGGTGGTAGACAGTTTGAAGTGCCTGAAGTTGAAGAATTACTGACAGCGCGCACCATCGGCCCCTTACAAGGTTTTCGTTCTAAGATGGGTCGACCTTTCGCTGCTATCTTAAAAATTTCGCGCGATGAAGAAATTAAAAACTTCAAACTTGAATTTGATTTTGGTCAGGGTTCGCAAGATGATGAAAATGCAGAGCCGGTTGATTTCACAGGTCAAACATCTTTAGGCCCTTGCCCTAAATGCGGCAGTGGTGTGTATGAAATGGGTCTGGCTTATTTCTGTGAAAAGACTTTAGCTAAACCTAAGGCCTGTGATTTCCGTAGTGGCCGTATCGTACTGCAGCAAGAAATTTTGCCTGAACAAATGGTTAAACTTCTTAACGATGGTAAAACAGATCTATTACCTGGCTTTGTTTCACAACGTACTCGTCGACCATTCAAAGCTTATTTAGCTAAAGGCAAAGATGGCAAAGTAGGTTTTGAATTTGAAGAACGTAAGCCTAAAGGCGATGGCACTAAAACCAAAGCTGCAAAAACAACGAAAGCAGAAAAAGAGTCCGGTGAAGAGGAAGTAGTCGCTTCAACAAAAGCTGTCGCTAAAAAAGCAGCAGTGAAAAAAACAGCCGCAAAGAAAACGACTAAAACTGCAGCTAAAAAGATCGCCGTTAAAAAAGCAGTTGCAAAGAAAACCGCGTAAGCAAGTAAGCTGACCATTATTTTTATAGAAATAATGGTCGGTTTTTCTTGACTCACTGCTCCACGCACTTATCTCTGCTTACTAAAGTGAAGTCTATGTTTAGCGTTTCTCATCCACCCAAACTGAAATCCATTCTGATCGCAAGTGGCTTGATTATTTCACTCGCCATGGGTGTCAGACATGGTTTTGGTTTCTGGCTACAGCCGATTTCACAAGCACATAACTGGACACGTGAAACTTATTCTATGGCGATGGCCATACAAAATATTATATGGGGCTTGTTTGGTCCACTGGCAGGTATAGCAGCAGATAAATTAGGTGTGGCACGCATCGTATTAATCGGTGCAGCACTGTATGTAGCAGGTTTGTTGTGTATGTCTTTTGTTGATCAACCTACGCTTTTCATTATTAGTACAGGTGTCTTAATTGGCGCAGCTTTATCTTGTACTGCGTTTGGTCCATTGTCTGGCATTGTCGGTAGATCTACTACTGTGAGTGAACGCTCTTGGGCCTTTGGCATACTGGGTGCTGCAGGATCATTCGGTCAGTTTGTGATGATCCCGGCTGAACAACAACTGATTGCACTCACTAATTGGCAAGATGCTTTGCAATTATTAGCTGTTGCAATTTTAATTGTCATGTTGCCTATGGCATTTTTATTGCGCGAACCACCACACGCTGTCACGCATCATCAATATCAGCAAAGTTTAACTGAAGCGATACAGGAAGCGTTTTCTAATCGATCTTTTCGTCTTCTCATCTGCGGTTATTTTGTTTGTGGATTTCAAGTGGTATTCATAGGCGTACATCTACCCGCTTATTTAAAAGATGCCGGTTTAGCAGATCCTAATATCGCCGTCATGGCATTGGCACTAATAGGTCTATTTAATATTTTTGGATCTTTTTATGCAGGTAAGTTAGGTGGAGCTGTACCTAAACGTTATCTGCTGTCTGGTATTTATTTTTCGCGCTCAGTGTTTATTTTGATTTTTATTCTGGCGCCGCTTTCTGCATTTTCTGTTTATGTATTTGCTGCATTCATGGGTTTGCTCTGGCTATCTACCGTTCCTTTAACGAATGGCGTGATAGCGGGTATTTTCGGTGTACGTCATCTTTCTATGTTATCTGGTTTTGTATTCTTTTCTCATCAGTTAGGTAGCTTTCTTGGTGTATGGTTAGGTGGTTATCTCTACACTCTAGAAGGAAATTACAACACGGTGTGGATGATTACCATAGGCTTAGGGATTTTTGCGGGTTGCATTAATTTACCCATTAATGAAGATCCCATAACACGACAAGCTCCATCTCTTGCTTAAGATAGTGTATGAGGCTACGACTACAAAAATTATTTTTTCTCAGCCTATTAGCGTTTATTCTCGCTAGTGCTTTTTATGGCTACCTTAGACCTGCATTCATACTGGATTTAGGCAATCGACTTTTACTCTGCTTTTCATGAATAGCCATCCTCATCATTATTCACTAGAGCCGCGCTCTGCTATTCAATCTTTGGGTGCTTCCCGTATTCGTGAAGTGGCTAATGCCGGTATGGGCAGAAAGGATGTACTTCCTTTTTGGTTTGGTGAACCGGATGAAGTGACGCCTGAAACTATACGTTTAGCCGCAAAAAACTCTATCGATTTAGGCGAGACTTTTTATGCTCATAATTTAGGTCTGCCTGTTTTACGTGAAACGATTGCACACTATGCCTCGCAACTGCATGGTGCTACCGATGTTAATCACATTGCAGTTAGCTCATCGGGTGTTTCTGCGCTCATGTTGATTGCACAGCTATTATTTAATCCTAGCGATAGAGTCGTTGCTGTTACGCCGCTGTGGCCTAATTTAATTGAGATACCTAAAATTCTTGGTGCTGAAGTTATTTCAGTATCTTTAGAGTTAAATGCCAGCACAGCACATCCAACTTGGGAGCTCAATCTTGATCGTTTACTTCAAGCTCTCACGCCTAACACCAAGGCTTTATTTTTAAATTCTCCCAACAATCCAACTGGTTGGATGATTTCACGTGCAGAACAAGAAATTTTATTGGCACACTGTCGCAAACACGGTATTTGGCTGATTGCTGACGATGTCTATGAAAGATTAGTTTATTCCACTTCTACTTCTGACTTGCATTGTGCTCCGTCTTTTTTAGATATCAGTGAAAGAGATGAACGTGTTATCTCGGTGAATAGTTTTTCTAAATCTTGGTTAATGACAGGTTGGCGTTTAGGTTGGATGCAAATCCCAACTGACCTCATGCAGGGTTTAGGAAAATTAATTGAATACAACACTTCTTGCGCTCCTGTGTTTATACAACGTGCTGGTGTTGTCGCTATTGAGCAGGGCGAAGAGATTATTACGCGCACGCAAACTCGTTACACAGCCGCCAGAGATTTTTTATGCACTCGATTATCTCAACCCTTCTTTTGCGAAGCCGGAGTGATAGCACCTATGCCGCAAGGTGCTATGTATGTTTTTTTTAAGATTAAAGGACTGTCTGACTCACTCGCCCTTTGTAAACGCTTAGTCACTGATGCAGGCTTAGGCTTGGCGCCTGGTAGTGCATTTGGACCCGAAGGTGAGGGCGCGATTCGCTGGTGTTTTGCAAATACATTAGAAAATTTAGAACTTGGTTGCCAACGTCTAGAGCATTTTTTAAGATCAAAAAATTCGTAGTAATTTCTGCTCTCTTGTCTCTTTAGCTCTAATTTCTTGCTGCTGTTCCTACGCCATCCATTTGAAGAAAATTCTTATTCCACTCTCAAATCTTATATGCGCATCTTATAAAATAGATTTTGCTAAGCGCAGTAAAATAGCGGCATGGAATTAGTAATCACAGAGTTGGAACAAGCGATTAATCACTGGCGAGGACTGCGTCCCTCTATCGGTGAGGAACGCGCTTTATCTACTGAGGTCAATGTATTAGCGAATGTGTATGCTTATATGATTTTCAATCACCTTAAAGCCATGCCCCTTGCATCTCTTGATGAAACTGCACAGCGTTTGATTGAGAGCTGGCGTCGCGCTTAACTGCTAGCTTTGTTTAAGTACTTAAATCCGGCATTTCACTACGCTGTTTTCATGCTGCTAAATGGCGCGACTGTCTACCTGGCGTAACTCCTACGCTGATTATTTTTTTAGTTTTGTTTTTTGGATCCGTGCTTGCGATCTTGCCGGCATAGTCAGCTCCCACTAATTCATTCGCTGCTTCCGTTGAAAATCCTTGCTCTACTAACCAATTTTTTATGAGCGTTGCTAGTCTATCGAGTGCAATTTTATGGGTCGCATCTGTTTTATCGTAAAGCCAATCTGATAGTGCGAGAAAATTTTTAAATGGACTGTCGCTCAGAATTTTAGGTAAGGTAGATGAGAATCGACCTGAGTTAGCTACTAAATCCCAATAGCGAGCAAATCGATTCAGTCTTTGCATGGTTGAAAAATCTAAGCGATCAGTTTCAACAATCGAGTAGGGTGGAAAGGCATCAAATACCATTTTATATTTTTCGGTATGACGAATTATTGGTGTTCCACGCAAACGCTTTAAGATTCCGAATTGAATTTCATGCGGATTGAGTGCAACTAACTTATCAAACCCAGCAGCAAAGCTACTTAAATCTTCTCCCGGCAAACCTGCAATTAAATCGACATGTAAATGGGCTTGCGATTCCTCTCTTAACCATCTTAAATTTTCACTGGCTTTTTCATTATTTTGTTTACGACTAACGAGAGACTGCACTTGAGGATTAAATGTTTGTATGCCTATCTCAAATTGCAGACTACCTGCTGGAAATTTTTTAATACTGGTTTTTAATTCTTCAGGTAAGTGATCTGGTACTAATTCAAAATGTGCAAATACAGGATCATTTGGAAACTCTTCAAGCTTATCTAAGAAAAACTGCAAAATCTTTAAACTTGTTTTCACATTTAAATTAAATGTTCTATCTACAAATTTAAATTGTCGCGCACCCCGTTCATACAAGCTTTGTAGTTGTGCTAAAAATAAGTCTAATTCAAACGGCCATGCGGTTTTATCCAATGCAGAAAGACAGAATTCACATTTGAATGGGCAACCTCTAGAGGCCTCTACATATAGAGTGCGATGGGCAAGATCTTCTTTGGTGTAAAGAGCGTAAGGTGGTGTGATCTGCTCTAAGGGTGGCTGTTCACCACTATGCACTTTCATCAAAGGTTGCGGGCCATGCAAAATCGCTCTGCATAATTTTACGAAACTCGTTTCCCCCCAACCAGTGATGAGATGATCAGCTAGCTTAACGATTTCCTGATCCTGATATTCATAGGAGACTTCAGGTCCGCCCAATACAATAACGATGTCGGGTGCTACTCGTTTTAGCATCGCGATGATTCGAGTGGTTTCTTCTACATTCCATATATAGACACCAAAGCCAATAATGCGCGGCTGCGTGGCGAGCAGCTTCTCAACCACATCTGCTGTTCTAGCTCCAATCACAAACTCTTTGAGCGCAGTTTGTGGCGTTAACTCCTGCATATTTGCCAGCAGATAGCGTAGCCCTAAAGAGGCATGGGCAAATCTCGCGTTGAGTGTGCTAAGTACGATGCTCATTACTTTTTCTCTTGTTCTTTTGTATGCGCTAAATGCTGTGAAGCGAATTCTGCCAGCTTAAGCGTTGCATGAACTGCGTGCATGGCCTGGGCTGAATGTGCTTTTTCTTGTTGGGGCATTATAGGTAATCTGCTTTTTTCAGGCCGATGATGCTTGCTTTATTTATAAGGAAATCTTTGTTTACTGGTCTTTTCATTGCCATTAAATTAATTAACTTATGGTTTTTTGCTGCTCCGCACAAAAAGTTCTTGACAGCTTTTTAAAAAACCCTAAAATCGGGTTTGTTGCGACGCACAAAGAAGTGTCGCTGAATGAATCATTTCTTATTTAGGGAGTTTAACTATGTTCTCGAACACCGACCAATTTTCAAGCGCAACCAAAGCAACTATCGAATCTAACCTAGCTACGATGAATGAATTAACCAGCAAAGCGCTGAGTAATTTTGCAGAATTAATGGAGCTCAATCTAGCTACTGCAAAATTATCTTTAGAACAGTCCGCTGCTGCTGCGCATCAAATTCTGTCCGCAAAAGACGCACAAGAAGTTTTCAGCGTCACTTCCGCACATGCGCAACCAAATGCTGAAAAAGCGATGGCTTACGGCCGTCAATTGGCTAGCATTGCTTCAAAAACTCAATCAGAGTTCACCAAAGCTGCTGAAGTTCGCGTTGCTGAAACTTCACAACAAGTAACAACGCTGATCGACGAATTAACAAAAACCGCTCCAGCTGGTTCAGAAAATGCAGTCGCAATGATGAAAGCTGCAATTTCTAACGCAAATGCTAGCTACGAACAATTCACCAAAGCTGCTAAGCAAGCTGGAGTTGCTTTGGAAGATAACATCAACCAAGCAGCGAAGCATTTTGCTCCTGCAAATGAAAAGCCTGCTAAAGCTAAGAAGTAATTCGTTTTAGTCAGTGAAAAAGGCCGTGATCTTCACGGCCTTTTTTTATGCAGCATTCATTTTATTGCGCACAAATCGAAAGTGCGACCGCTTCCGCAACACGTATTCCATCGATTGCAGCAGACATAATGCCTCCGGCATAACCCGCACCTTCTCCTGCAGGATAAAAACCACTTGTATTGATGCTTTGAAAATCATCATTGCGCTTGATACGAACTGGCGAAGAAGTTCGGGTTTCTACACCTGTTAATAAAGCATCTGCTAACGCAAAGCCAGGAATCTTTTTATCAAAAGCAGGTAAGGCTTCACGTATTGCTTCTATCGCATAGTCAGGTAAAGCATGACTCAGATTACCTAAGGTCACACCCGGCTTATAAGAAGGTAGTACTGATCCAAATTTTGTTGATGCTTGGTTTGCAATGAAATCACCCACTAACTGTCCTGGCGCATTATAGTTTTCACCACCAAGCATATAAGCGCGTGACTCTAACTCTCTTTGAAAATCAATTCCTGCTAAAGCACCTTCACCACAATCTGCTGGTGTTAATCCCACCACGATGCCTGCATTGGCATTTCTCTCATTGCGTGAGTACTGACTCATACCATTGGTAACCACTCTACCTGGCTCTGACGATGCTGCGACTACAGTACCGCCGGGACACATACAAAAGCTATACACCGAACGACCATTGCTAGCATGATGAACAAGTTTGTAATCCGCTGCGCCTAAAATCGGATTACCAGCATGCGAGCCAAAACGACAACGATCAATCAAAGATTGTGGATGTTCTATCCTAAAACCAACTGAGAAAGCTTTAGCTTCTAAATAGACGCCACGTTTTTGCAGCATATGAAAGGTATCGCGTGCGCTGTGACCAATTGCAAAAATCACATTATGACAAGCTAATGTTTCACCATTTGATAATGTGAGACCTTTTACCTTGCCATCTACTATCTCTATATCATCCACTTTTTGTTCAAAATGAAATTCACCACCAAGCGCAATAATTTTTTCGCGCATGAGCTCTATCATTTTCACCAAACGAAATGTACCTATGTGTGGTTTGCTCACATACAAAATATCTTCGGGCGCATCTGCTGCAACGAATTCTTCTAATACTTTTCTACTGTAATGTTTAGGATCGCTAACTTGCGTCCATAACTTACCATCGGAAAAAGTACCCGCACCACCTTCTCCAAACTGAACATTTGATTCAGGATGTAGCTCGCGCTTACGCCACAGTCCAAATGTATCCTTGGTTCGTTCACGCACTTCTTTACCACGTTCGATAATGATGGGACGAAATCCCATTTGACTCAGTATCAGAGCTGCAAATAATCCACAAGGACCAAAGCCAACTACTACCGGTCTTAAGTTCTGCTTGTCGCTTGGAGCATGCGCGACATAGCGATATTCCATATCCGGCGTGAGTGAAAGTTTACTATTAACTTTATTTAATTTTTCGCGCGCAAGCACGGTGACTTCATCGCGCACTTCTACGTCTAAGGTATAGACCAATTGAATTGCCGATTTTTTTCTTGCGTCATAGCCGCGGCGAAAAATGGTGTAGCCAATTAAATCTTGTTCGGCAATAGCTAGGCGTTGAATCACATATTTTTTTAATGCGGATTCAGTATGATCTAATGGAAGCAGGCAATCCGTTAATCTAAGCATGCAATGAAAGTAAAAGTGCGTTGGACATGCGGAGGTATTCGTCCTATATTTTTCAGTTTGTTACTCTCGTATTTTACTCTACCCTTTTTTAGGGTAGTAATTTCAACTGCAATACTTCAGCAAGCAAAGCTTGGGAGTGGGTCGTGAGTAAGTTATCATGGCGTTTGGCTTCACATTACGTTTAATCTCTTCTTACGAGCATGTATGAAAAAAAGTAGTCAACCCGCTATTGCTATCGAAGCTAATCCTTATATTAAAGTTCGACACTCTGACATACATGGCAATGGCGTTTTTGCTGCTCGCAAAATACCAGAGGGTACGCGCATAATTGAATACACCGGCACTAGGATCTCTAGCAAAGAGGCAGATAAGCGTGCTGGTCTAGATCCTCACAATCCTCACCATACTTTTTTCTTTAGCTTAGAAAGCGGAAAGATTATTGATGGCGGTGATGGCGGTGGTGATGCGCGCTGGATTAATCATTCCTGCGCACCAAATTGTGAAGCACAAGAAGAAGGTAAGAAAGTTTTTATCCATGCTATTCAAGACATTAAGCGTGGTGAAGAACTTTCTTATGATTATGGTTTAGTGATTGATGACAAAATTACGAAATCACTAAAAAAGGATTATGAATGCCGGTGTGGTGCAAAAGAATGCCGGCACACTATGCTCTCACTAGCTAAAAAGAAAAAGAAAAAAGCAGCAAAGAAAAAAGACTGAATGATTTAATGAATGATTAATTACAACATTAATTAATACCTCAGTCTTTGCGCGCCAAGGCAAGAAACTCCGTACGCATAGCCAGATTGGGTTGCAATTCACCTAGCATGGCGGAGGTAACGGTTTCTTCACCAGGTGTGCGTATGCCTCGACTCTCCATACATAAATGTCGACATCGAATCACCACACCAACTGCCTTAGGTTGTAGTGATTCCATCAACGCATTAGCGACTTGTATGGTTAAACGCTCTTGCACTTGCAAACGCTTTGCAAAACATTCCATTAAGCGGGTTAATTTTGATAGCCCAACAATTTTCCCATCTGGCATGTAGCCTATGGTCGCCTTACCAAAAAAAGGCGCGAGATGATGTTCGCAATGACTGTAGACAGGTATGTTACGCACGACAATCAATTCATTGTATTGCTCTGCTCCGTCTTCAAATGTTTTTAATAAGTCTGCAGGATTTTGCGTGTAGCCTGCGGTCCAATGCTTCCAAGCTTTTTCAACACGCGCTGGCGTTTCACGTAGTCCTGGACGATCCGGATCTTCACCTAAACTAACTATAAATCGACGCCAATCATTTTCACTGAACTCGGTAGACATAAGATTCTCTCTTTTAAACCTGCTTTATTTCATTAACGTCACTCTCAACGCTATTTTATTGCGGAAGAGTGTAACGTTTTTTATCGTATACTTTGATGCTAACCGATTTTCGATTTTATTTTTTGTAGCAGCTTATCTTTCCTCGCTTCGATACGGCTTGATGAATATGCGTTAATTTCTAGCCCTGCGCAATTTGCCTCAAATTAAAGGTAAATTTCCTGCGCATGATGCGTATTTTGTTTTTTCATTTTTACATCAACACTTTGATACCTATGAAAAGCCCTAATTTATTTAGTACTAATTCACTACTTATTTTGTGTTTGCTTGTTGCTAGCAATGTATTTGCCGCACCTTTTGCTTATGTACCAAATGAAAAATCTGGCACTTTATCAGTGATTGATACAGAAACAGATAGTGTGGTGGCTGAAATTAAGGCAGGCGATAAACCACGAGGATTGGCTGTTTCAAAAGATGGCAAAACACTGTATGTCAGTGACCAACCTAACAATGTGCTGGTCATGGTAGATTTGGAAATCCGCGTCGCGTCTGGATCGGTGGAGTTAGGTGAATCTCCTGAAGGCGTTTCCATGTCACCCGATGGTAAATGGGTGGTTGCTGCATCTGAGATTTCTAATTCCGTTAACTTTGTGGCGACTGAGACCAATAAAAAAATATTTGCTGTAAAAGCTAAGGGTAAAAATCCTGAACATGCTGTTTTCAGTCCGGATGGAAAATGGCTTTATGTTTCTGCTGAAGAGGCAGACAGGGTTGATGTGATTGACGTTGCTAAGCGAAAGCAAGTTGGCTCAGTCAAAGTGGGAGAGCGTCCACGCGGCATTGCTTTTCTACCTGACAGTAAAGTTGCTTATGTTGCATCTGAAATTGCAAGCATGGTGTATGCGATTGATGTAAAAACTAAAAAAGTTATCAAACAAATTAAAACAGGTAATTTTTGCAATGGCGTTACTGCCTCTCCGGACGGTAAAAGGGTTTATATCTCAAATGGTAAAGACGGGACTGTGTCAGCCATTGATACAAACGACAACACTGTCATTGCTACCATCACCGTGGGAAAACGTCCTTGGAACATGGCCATCACACAAGACAGCAAGAAGTTATATGTCGCCAATGGTAGATCTAACTCAGTATCCGTAATCGATACTGAGAAACTTCAGGTGAGTTCTGAAATCAAAGTTGGTGAAATACCTTGGGGTGTTGTTATTTTTTAAGCAACTTATTTTCTTTGTTTATTCTCTATTTTGTATCGTTTTTATAATGTATGTGCGATGTTTTTTGAAACTAAAAATTCAATAAGAGGTTAACTATTAATGGTGAAAATAATTCACTTGTAACAGGCATGTCATAGAACCTATATTCCATAGCCCACATGCATTATCGCGTTTCTTTCTCTAATTTAATCGTCAAAAATTAAATAAAAGTTTTGCAGGGGTTATGTTCTAACGTTTCGTATTTATAAAACAATCGGAGATTAAATTGGCCAAATCCAACGTAATAGTAAAAGGCGTACTCGCTACTGCCGTGTTCCTAGCATTTACTGGAACTGGTTTCGCAAAAGACGAAAATCTGGAAAAGATTTCGGCTATGAAGAACACCAACACCGACATGAACATCAAGACTGTCGATCAAGGTGGTAAGAATGCTGATGCTATCAAAGCAAACTTGAAAAAAATCAAGTTACCTGAGGGCTTCAAAATTGAACTCTACGCTATAGTTCCTGATGCGCGTTACATGGCTGTTGCTCCATCAACCAACATGCTATTTGTTGGTACACGCAAAACTACAGTTTGGGCTGTTACCGATCGTAACAACGACAATGTAGCTGATGAAGTGAAGCCATTTGCTCCTTCCATCAAGTTCAGCAATCCTAACGGCGTATGCTGGACCAAGGATGGCTTTTTGATCGTTACTGAATCCAACCGTGTATTGAACTTCCCAGCTGCTGAATACTTCTACGAAGGCCCAGACGTTGCTGTTATCACCGTTGTTCCAGAAGGCGGTCTGATTCCAGTTGAAGAGCAGTCATACAACCACACCGGCCGTGTCTGCCGTGTTGCTGGTGATGGCAAGCTCTACATCACTTTAGGTCAACCTTACAACGTTCAACCTAAAGATAAAATCGACCTCTACAACAAAACCGGTATCGGTGGCGTTATTCGTTTAGACCCATTCAATGGTTCTGGCAAAGAGGTTTATGCAATGGGTATGCGTAATCCAGCTGGTATCGAAATCGATGCAGATGGCAAAACCATTTGGACCACCGACAACCAAGTTGACGGTTTAGGTAATGACGTTCCTCCTGGCGAACTCAACAAGCTGACCAAAGCTGGTCAACATTTTGGTTTCCCATACTGGAACGGCAAATTTAAAGTTGCAGGTTCTGGTGCAGCTCCTGATTTGAAAGACATGAAAGAGCCTGCAGGCGCAGTGTTCCCACAAGTTGAGTTCCCTGCTCACCAAGCTCAGTTAGGTCTGACACGTTATACCGGTAAAGCATTTCCTAAGAAATTCCAAGGTGGTCTGTTTGTAGCATCACATGGTTCTTGGAATCGTACCGAGCCTAGCGGCTACCTGATCAACTACGTACCTATCGGTGCTGACGGCAATGCAGGTAAAGCAGAAGTGTTTGCTGATGGTTTCTTGGATCCAGTTAGCAAGCGCGCATTAGGTCGTCCAGTTGACGTAGCTAATCTGCCAGACGGTTCTATCTTAGTTTCCGATGACTACGCTGGCGCTATCTATCGCATCAGCTACGCTGGTAACTAATTGCTCTGTTTGTTAGGAAGTAAGATTGCCAGAGTGAAGAAGCTCTGGTATCTCTTCCAAGCATAAGAGTAAGTTTTTGTTTTTCTAAATCGCCTGACTTGATATGTCGAGTCAGGCGATTTTTTAATCTCTATCGAATCAACACCATGAAATTATCTAATTTAATTTTCTGCGCAATGATGGCTGCAGGAATTCATACACAAGCTTGTGCTGCTGATCTTGTTGCAGGCGAAAAAATTTCTCAAAGCTGTGCTTTATGTCACGGTCAATTTGGCATTACTACTATGGCCGGCACACCTTCTATTGCAGGACAACCAGAAGTTTATTTGTCTAGTCAACTTAAACAATTTCGTGATGGTAAACGTCAAAATGCTGTGATGGGTCAGATGGCAAAGCCACTCTCCGATGCGGATATAGACAATGTATCAGCTTGGTTTGCTCAGTTCGAAACTGAACTTAAAAAACGTTAAGACTTTATTTGCTACATAAAAAATCCTGCGTTGCTATGAATGCGACGCAGGATTTTTTTAGCAAGAACAGTAAATTTTATTTACTTCGCGTTTTTAGTTTTTTCCGTAAGTATTTTCTTGGCATCCAGATGGCCAGCGTCATCCGCAATTTGTAATGCATTCTTGCTACGGTTATCAACCAACTCTGGATCAGCACCACGCGCCAATAGCGTCTCTACAATCTTGGTATGACCTGAGCCTGCTGCCCACATCAATACAGTCAAATCATTTGCATAGCGTGCGTTGACGTCCACACCCTTAGCTAACAGCATCTCAACAATCTCTGTCGCGCCTACCCCAGCTGCATAGACGATGGCGGTTTTTTTCAGCTGATCAACTGCATGGATATCCGCATTTTTTTCGATTAATTTTTTAGCTATCTGCGCATCATCTGTGAATGCAGCAGCCATTAATGGTGTCACCTTAGAGGTGTTGGCCACATGTATATTTGCGCCACTTTCTAGCAAATAGGAAGCAATTTCCTTGTTCTTCGCTTTAATTGCCATCATCAACAAACTTTCGCCTGGTCGATTGCGCGCATTCATGTTCGCACCATGCTGCTCGATCAGCATTTTTAACTTTGGTAAGTTACCCGCTCTCACTGCTGCTAAGGCTTCGTTATGTGGATTTTCTAGAGGCTGGGAATTTGCTGCAACGCAAAAACACAGCATAAGAATTTTAAATAAAGTTTGTGTAATTAATTTCATATTTAAATCCTAAAAATTTGTTATTTCCTCTTGTTAATTTCTTGAACAAACACTACGATCACAAAACGCAATAATAATATGTTTCTTATTGCAATAAATAAGAATATCCGGTAAAAATTCCGTTACAGGAATTGGATTAGGCTGAATCTATTATGTTTTTTGATTCAGACATTAATCGCCGGATAGTGGAGACCTTCAACCAATTACGAGAGGAAGTTAAATGGCTCTGAATAAGATGCTTAAGGCGCTCGTGGCTACCAGCTTAGTTGTTGCTGGCTCGTCCTACGCGCAAGAACCTATCGCTGGCGCTGGCATTAAGCCTATCGCTATGCCGAACTTCGGTTCAGTCAGTCAGTCCATGTTGGACAACGCTGGCAAAGATAGCAAAAACTGGTTGCATGCAAACGGTAGCTACGAGCAAACTCGTTTTTACCCAGCAAGCCAAATCAACACAGGTAACGTTTCTAAATTGCGTCCAGCATTTGTTGTGCAAACAGCGGTGTTGGAATCTATGGAAACTGCACCATTGGTTGTTAACGGTGTGATGTTCATCACAACGTCTTACAACCACGTGTATGCAGTCAACGCTTCCACTGGCGAGCAATACTGGCACTACAAGCACAAGATCGGTCCAGTGTCGACCTACTGCTGCGGTCCAAATAACAAAGGTGTAGCTATTTCTGAAGGCAGACTCTTTATGGGTACGCTGGATGCGAAAATCGTAGCTCTCGACGCGAAAAGCGGCAAGCTACTCTGGCAAACACAAATTGCTGATCCAGAGCTAGGCTACAGCGAAACCATGGCTCCTACCGTTGTTGACGGTAAAGTCTTAATCGGTACTAATGGCGGCGAATATGGCGTACGTGGTTTCGTAAAGGCTTTCAATGCTGAAACCGGTAAGCTAGACTGGACCTTCCATACCATTCCTGACAAAGGTCATGAAGGCGTATGGGCTGAAAATGATGCAACTGGTCGCAACATGAAGCGTGACATCCCTGCTGAAAAAGCTGCACTAGCAAAAAACGCTGATTTTTTCAAAACCTTGGGTGGTGGTGTATGGATGACACCTGCAATCGATAAGAAAACACGTACGGTATTCTTCGTTGCTGGCAACCCATCTCCAGACTTGTATGGTGCAGAGCGTCCAGGTGACAATCTTTACACTAACTCCATGATCGCTGTTGATTTGGATTCAGGTAAATACAAGTGGCACTATCAGTACATCGCGCATGATGTATGGGACTTAGATGCTGTTAGCCCACCGATCTTGGTTGATGTAAAAAACAAAGACGGCAAAATGATTCCTGGTGTTATACATGGCGGTAAAACAGGTCACATCTACGTTCACGATCGTAGCAACGGTAATTTGATCCGCTTCTCTGAAGCTATGGTTTCCCAAGAAGGTCTATGGAGCCTCCCAACTCCAAAAGGTACTCGTATGTCACTGGGTGCTAACGGTGGTGTGGAATGGTCTCCTATGGCAGTACATCCAGGCTTGCGTCTTGC
The DNA here is from genome assembly GCA_945883145.1 of Bordetella parapertussis. Taxonomy (GTDB): domain Bacteria; phylum Pseudomonadota; class Gammaproteobacteria; order Burkholderiales; family Burkholderiaceae_D; genus Pernthalerella. Next base: position 44,766 of record CAMCXB010000007.1, read on the forward strand.
ATTCGCTGCAAATCTTGAACAACCTATGACTTACCACGTTGAAGCTTCTGCTTACCCAGGCGGCAAGCTGTGGTTGGGTGGTGCGTTCAAAAACGTTCCTGGTGAAGAGCAGTTCGGTAACGTTACTGCCGTTAATCTCGATACTGGCAAGATTGCATGGAAAGCACGTACACCACAACCAATGATCGGTGGTGTGTTGGCTACCGCTGGTGATTTGGTTTTCGCTGGCGAAGGTAATGGTTGGTTAAAAGCCTATGATGCAAAATCAGGTAAAGTCTTATGGCAATACCAGTGTGGTGCTGGCGTTAATGCTCCTCCTACTTCTTACACTGTAGATGGCAAGCAGTATATTGCTGTTGCGGCGGGTGGAAATTCACAGCTCGACTTCAAACGTGGCAATAGCGTGTTTGTATTCGCACTGTAATTCTGTTTGAAACTAAAAGAGGCTGCCATGAGGTAGCCTCTTTTTTATCGATTAAATTGAATAGCTATAGGCATGAATCATGAACGTTAGATTTTTATTTATCTTGTTAATCGCACTGAGTAGTTTTTTGTTGCCTGCTCAGGCACAAGATATTGAAGCAGGTAAAAAGAAAGCGGAAGCATGTGCAGCATGTCATGGAGCGGACGGCAATCCTGTCGCGCCTATGTTCCCAGCGCTAGCTGGTCAAAATGCACGTTATATTTATTTGCAGTTAAAAGACTACAAAGAAGGACGCCGCAAGAATGCACTGATGTCGCCTATGGCAATGAACTTGTCAAAAGAAGATATGCTTGATATGGCGTCTTTCTTCAACGTACAGAAACAGGCTAAAAATAATTTTAAAACTGATCCGCAACGCATCAAAGCCGGTGCAGCGAAAGCCGAAGAATCCCTGTGCACTATGTGTCATATGGGTGGTATGTCAGGGCAAAATGAAATTCCGCGTTTAGCCGGACAACATCCTGATTACATTATTACCCAATTAAAGAATTTTAAAGCCCGTGAACGTAACAATGATGCAGGCAATATGACGAGCTTGGCACAAACCCTATCCGAAGACGATATGGTCAATCTTGCTCATTGGATTTGTAATTTGTATTAATTTATTACTCATATCGTTTCATAGCCGGTGACAGCCGGCTTTTTTTATTTCTGTTTACTGCTATATTCTCGGCTTGAATTTGCTGAGCAAATTACTGTCACGACTATTTTTTATGGAGCTAGTCTCATGCTGGAATTATTAAGTAATCCAGAAGCTTGGATGGCATTTCTAACCCTTACTGCGCTTGAATTAGTGCTAGGGATAGACAATATTATTTTCATCTCTATCTTGGTGGATAAATTACCGGCGCATCAAAAAGAGCTCGCTAGAAAATTGGGCTTATTTTTGGCGATGTTTATGCGCATTGCTTTATTACTGACCCTTGCTTGGATAGTGGGATTGACTACGCCTATTATTAGTATTCTAGGCCAAGGCTTTTCTGGACGTGATTTAGTTCTATTATTTGGTGGTCTTTTCTTATTATGGAAAAGTGTAGGTGAGATACATGAAACACTAGAATCGAATCAAAATGAAAATGAAAATATAGCGCGTCCGACTGTGAGTTTCAAAGGTATTATTTTTCAAATCATCTTAATTGATTTGGTGTTTTCTCTTGATTCGATTATCACAGCAGTAGGCATGGTAGAGAGTGTGGCGGTGATGATTGCAGCGGTGGTTACCTCAGTTGGTCTTATGATGGTATTTGCTTCTGCTATAGGGAAATTTGTTTCGGCGCATCCTACGATCAAAATGTTAGCGCTCGCTTTTTTGGTAGCAATCGGTGTGTTGTTGATCGCAGAAAGTTTTGGTCATCACGTACCTAAAGGTTATATTTATAGTGCTATGGCGTTTTCAGTAATTGTAGAAATGCTAAACATACGATTACGCCGTCGCCTCTAGTTTTATACTAAATGTAAAGCGACTAATTCTGTTTTGATATACGCATAGAATACCGGCGCTGCAACAACGCCAGGCAATCCAAATAGAGATTCCATGATGAGCATGGCGGAGAGTAATTCCCATGCTCGCGCATTCATTTGTGACCCTATAATTTTTGCATTTAAAAAATACTCTAACTTATGTATGGTGACAAGGAATAACAATGCTATGACTGCTATCGCTAAGGATTGCGATAAGCTCACTACCACTATCACAGTATTTGATATTAAGTTACCGATCACCGGCAATAAACCTGCCAAAAATGTGATAAGTATCAGTGTTTTCACGAACGGAAGATGAACACCTGCCATAGGTAGAGCAACTGCTAAAAAGAGTCCTGTAAACAGCGTATTTATAGCTGCGATCCGTACTTGTGCAAATACGATTTGTCTAAATGCAGTATGTAAATAAATGACCCGTTGATGTAAGGCTTTTGCTAAAGGTTGATAGGCTTCTGTGCGCGTGGTGTTATGTGTTGCTGCTAATCCTCCTATCACCATACCTATAATTAAATGCACAATTAATCTTCCTGCTTGTTGCCCAAAATTCTTGGCTTCTGCCGCATGTTCACGCAACCAATGGGTTAACGCTTCTTGTAGAGCTTCTGCGCTTTCAGGTAAATAGCTCGCCATCCAAGGTGGTATTTGAGCGCGAGCTTGATCTAATAAATCTGCTAATTTCTTGAGTAAGTTTCCTAGGCTTCCAGCGTCCGACAAAAAATATTCTATCGCCAACCAAATCATGATCGTCAACAAACCAATAATCGCTATCCCTAATAAGGTCACAGCAATTAAGCGTGATCGTTGTCCATTGACTTGCTGACCTAAACGAGGCGCTATTAAATGCACTAACGCATATACAAGCAGTCCTGCATAGAGCGCAGCTAGCAATCCTCCGAGCATGACTTGTATCAATGCGGCAGCGACTAGAAGATAAGAAGAAATTTCTTGTATGTTTTTATTTGCGTTCATCGTGAATGCTTTTTTTCTGTGTTTATATTCTTATTTTAATCAGGCTACTTCTTGCTCATATTGTCTACAATTTTTACTTCAATTTGATTTTTCTTTAATCTCAACGCATATATTTAAATTGCCACTACCAAAAAAAGGCTGCCCGCACTAGCGGGCAGCCTTTATATTGACTAACACTATTTTTATTAAATACGCTCAAGATAAGCGCTGGAATTAGTTTTGCTGTACACCAGCTAATAACCAACCCATATTGCCTGTGACTGGTTTAGATAAAATCCACACTTCGCGGAATGATTCTGCTTGTGCATGTTCTGATTCTTTAATCATGCCAAAGAATCGAACACTAGCCAGATACTCGACATCGGTTTGATCAATGCCAATTAACTCAGCTTCTAAACTGACGACATCGGTATGATTAGTTTCTACTCCACGCTCCGTCAATTGCATCTTTAATTCTGCAAACATTTCTGGAGTTGTAAATTCACGAATGTCATTGGTATCGGATTTATCCCATGCCGCTTGCATCCGTATAAAGTTACTTTTTGCTTGTCTTAAAAATCCAGTTGTATCGAAATCTGCAGGAACGCTTGATACAGCAGCGGATGCTGTTTGGCCATATGTACTTCCTTGTCCAATATTTGATCCAATTTCAGGTGTCATGTTGCGCTCAGCAACACCGGGATATGCAGGTTGCATAGCCGGTGTTGATTTTTTACTTAAGAAGCGGAATAACAGCACAGCACCAAAGGCCAATAAGCCAACCATTAACATAGTGCCCAACATGCTGGACAACTCAGCGCCCATACCGAAGTGTGAAAATAGGGCGCCAATTCCTAACCCTAGTAATGCACCGCCAATAATACCGCCCCATGGTGTACGTGAAGGAGCTGCAGGCTGTGGTTTAGCTGCTGCACCAACCGCTTGGTTATTTTGCGCAGGTGCCTGACGACTATAAGACGGTGAAGATTTCCCAATTGATCCGCCTCCACCCAAACGCTTAGCTTCAACACTTGACATACCTAGGGTCAGACCAACAGCGCTGATAACTAGCGCCATTAAAAACTTTTTCATATTGCCTCCTGATTTCACACTGAGAAAAATCTCATTACACGCTACCGTACTTGATAGCTATTCCGCATTCTACTAGTCCTTTACAAATCACGTACCTGATTGGTTTGCCAATTCGGTCTTAATTCAGTGAATTTAATAAGGAAAAAGTGTAATTATTCTCCGCTTTCTTCGAACTATTAATTAAACAGAACAGATAGTTTTTGACTATTTAATCAATAATAACTATCAAATATCTTTCCTGATAGCTAATCGCTATGATTCATCCCGTTGTCCTTTTAACTTTACGGAGAAATCACATGTCCCTTATCAACACCACCATCAAGCCATTCAAAGCCCAAGCTTTTCACGCTGGTAAATTTGTTCCTGTCACCGAGGCCAACCTAAAAGGTAAATGGTCTGTTGTGTTTTTTTATCCGGCTGACTTCACATTTGTTTGCCCAACCGAGTTAGGCGATTTAGCAGATCACTATGACACGTTCAAAGCGCTGGGTGTAGAAATCTATTCTGTTTCTACTGACACGCACTTCACCCACAAAGCTTGGCATGACACATCAGACACCATAGACAAAATTAACTACCCCATGATTGCTGATCCTACCGGTACTATCACACGCAACTTTGAAGTGATGATTGAAGAAGAGGGTTTGGCATTGCGCGGCACCTTCCTAATTAATCCTGAAGGTCAAATCAAACTGTGTGAGATTCATGACAACGGTATCGGTCGTGATGCATCGGAGCTGCTGCGTAAAGTTCAAGCTGCGCAATACATCGCTGCACATCCAGGTGAAGTATGTCCTGCTAAATGGACACCAGGTGCTGCAACATTGGCACCCTCACTTGATTTAGTTGGAAAAATTTAATTGATGAAAACTGGACACAGACACACTGCACGACTGTCTGTGTCCATCATCACGTTGGCTATACAGTCAGCATGCAGAGCCTATTAGGAGTATTACTATGGACGCAATCATTAAAAATCAATTGCAACAGTACTTGGTTAACATTAAACATCCGGTAGAAATTCATGCCTCTATTGATGATCATGCATCATCTAAAGAGATGCGTGTATTACTCAAAGAGATAGCATCGTTATCTAATCAACTTATCTTCAAAGAAGATATAAGTCATACGGAACGCACACCTTCATTTACATTAAAGCCTGTTGGTAAAGAGATGGGCGTACGCTTTGCTGGTATTCCTATGGGCCATGAGTTCACTTCTTTAGTCCTCGCACTGTTACAAGTTGGCGGTCATCCACCTAAAGTCGAAGCAGATTTGATAGAACGTATACGTCAACTGGATGGCGACTATCATTTCGAAACTTATATTTCTTTGTCTTGCCAGAATTGTCCTGAAGTCGTGCAGGCATTGAATTTAATGGCGGTGATTAATCCCCGTATCTCTCACGTCATGATTGATGGCGCTTTATATCAAGATGAAGTGCAAATACGCCAAATCATGGCAGTGCCTTCTATCTATTTGAATGGTCAGCCTTTTGGGCAAGGCCGAATGGTGTTAGATGAAATTCTAGCCAAGCTTGATGTCAGTGGTGCACAACGTGATACGGACAAACTCAATGATAAAGCTGTATTTGATATGTTGATTGTAGGCGGTGGTCCAGCTGCTTCTGCTGCTGCGATTTATGCTGCACGCAAAGGCTTGCGTACTGGGATCGTGGCAGATCGTTTTGGTGGCCAAGTATTAGATACCTTAAGTATAGAAAATTTTATTTCTGTACAAGAGACCCAAGGACCAAAATTAGTACAAGCTCTTGAACAACATGTTAAATCTTATGATGTCGATGTCATGAAGTTACAACGTGCTTCAGCTTTAATCCCTGGTGAATTGTTTACTGTTCAATTAGAAAGCGGAGCAAACCTACAAGCGAAGAGTGTCATCGTTGCTACTGGTGCACGCTGGAGAGAGCTGAATGTAGCGGGTGAACATGAATACCGTAATCGTGGTGTGGCCTATTGCCCGCATTGCGATGGTCCTTTATTTAAAGGTAAACCGGTTGCAGTAGTAGGTGGTGGTAATTCAGGCGTAGAAGCCGCGATTGATTTAGCAGGCATAGTCAGTCATGTCACTTTACTTGAATACGATGTGAAGTTGCGTGCTGATGAAGTATTGCAACGTAAATTAAGAAGTCTAAGTAATGTCACTATTATTACTAGTGCACAAACAACTGAGGTCACTGGTGATGGTAATAGAGTAAACGGCTTACGTTATCGTGACAGGCAATCTGCTACAGAAAAGTTATTAACACTTGATGGTATTTTTGTACAAATTGGTTTGTTGCCGAATACAGATTGGATTAAGAATACCGTTGCCTTATCAGCACGTGGAGAAATTGAAATCGATGCACATGGTCAAACTTCTGTTCCTGGTGTGTTTGCAGCAGGAGATGTAACTACGGTGCCTTACAAACAAATTATCATCGCTTTAGGTGAAGGTTCTAAAGCAGCTTTAGGCGCATTTGATTATTTAATTCGCGCTTCTGCTCCGACTGCTGAAGCTCAAAAACTTGCTGCTTAATTTTATTTCTAACTAGTTTATATGGAAAGTAAAACGGCCCGTAAGGGCCGTTTTACTTTTTGAACATTTTTTATCATTAAACGTCAATGTTGCCAGCAGCAAGTGCATTAATTTCTATGAATGCACGTCGTGGTTCTACATCATCACCCATCAATGTAGTGAAGATCTGATCGGCAGCAATTGCGTCTTCAATTTGTACTTTGAGTAAACGACGCACTTTAGGATCCATGGTGGTTTCCCATAACTGCTCAGGATTCATCTCACCTAATCCTTTATAACGCTGCTTAGATACGCCACGTTCTGCTTCTTCACGCAACCATGACATCGCATGATGAAAATCTATAATGGCTGATTCACGTTTTTTATCTCCGGTGCCACGTCGCACCATTGCACCAGGTCGAATCAATCCTTTAAATGTTGCTGCTGCCTCGGCTAATACACTGTAGTCGGCACCACGCACAAAATCCGCATCGATGACACTCACTTTCATATTGCCATGCAATCTACGCTGTATACGCAACATACGATTGTCAGAAAGCTCATCCACTCTGAGCACTACTTCTACTGCTGGGTCATTAATTGATTTACTCATTTCCTCTGCAGATTGCTGCGCTAATTCTGCATTCGATAAATCTAATGTTACACCGGTCATGATGGCAGACAAGGCAGCATGATCGATTGCACGCGACAAGCGGCGTATGATGGCGTTTGCTGTATTATATTTACGAACCAACTCAGATAATGCATCGCCGGAAATCGGCGCACTGTTTTCAGCAGGAATAAGCTCTGCATCATTTAATGCTATCTGCATCATGTAGCTGGCTTCTTCTATGTCATCTTTTAAATAACGTTCATCGCGTCCGTGCTTAACTTTATACAATGGCGGCTGCGCAATATAGATGTGTCCACGCTCCACTAACAAAGGCATTTGACGATACAACAACGTCAACAGTAAGGTGCGAATATGAGCGCCATCGACGTCAGCATCGGTCATGATGATGATGCGGTGATAACGTAATTTATCAATGTTAAATTCATCTGCACCGATAGAAGTGCCTAATGTCGCAATCAGAGTTGTAATCTGCTCAGAGGACAACATTTTTTCAAAGCGCGCTTTCTCTACGTTTAAGACTTTACCGCGCAAAGGAAGGATCGCTTGAAATTTACGATCACGGCCTTGCTTAGCCGAGCCTCCCGCTGAATCACCCTCGACGATATACAGTTCGCATAAAGCTGGATCTTTTTCCTGGCAGTCTGCAAGCTTGGCTGATAAACCCAAACCATCCATCACGCCTTTACGACGCGTCAGTTCACGTGCTTTACGTGCTGCTTCACGAGCACGTGCGGCTTCTACAATTTTTGAACAAATGATTTTTGCGTCATGCGGTTTTTCTAGTAAATACTCAGTCAAGGTTTTCGCCACCACTTCTTCGACTGGGCCACGTACTTCCGATGAAACTAATTTATCTTTGGTTTGCGAACTAAACTTCGGCTCTGGGACTTTTACTGAGAGTACGCAAGTCAGTCCTTCGCGCATGTCATCGCCAGAAATTTCTACTTTAGCTTTCTTAGCAAATTCATGTTCTTCAATATATTTATTGATCACGCGTGTCATGGCTGCACGCAGACCTGTGAGATGGGTGCCGCCATCGCGTTGTGGAATATTATTTGTGAAGCACAAGACTTGCTCGTTATAGGCATCATTCCATTGCATGGACACATCGACGCTAATCATCGTGCCTTGATCTGACAAACGCTCACCAGTAGCTTGGAAAATCGAAGGATGCAATACAGATTTATTTTTATTAATGTATTCAACGAAGCCGCGCGTACCGCCCTCAAACGCAAAGTCTTCTTCTTTACCTGTGCGTTGATCCGTTAATTTAATGTGCACGCCATTGTTTAAGAATGACAGTTCACGTATACGCTTGGCCAATATGTCGTAATGAAATTCTACGTGCGAAAAAATTTCTTCATCTGCCCAAAAGTGAACTGCAGTACCACGCTTATCAGTATCCCCAGTTACTTTTATTGGTGATACCTCATGTCCCTCTTGCGTAATGATTTCTCTGTTTTGAGGAACGCCACGCACGAACTCCATGTAATGCTGCTTACCATCTCTGCGTACTGTTAACTGTAATAACTTTGATAAAGCATTCACACAAGAAACGCCCACACCATGCAAACCACCAGAGACTTTATAAGAGTTCTGGTCAAATTTGCCACCAGCATGTAATTCCGTCATGACAATTTCAGCTGCACTACGCTTAGGCTCGTGCTTGTCATCCCACTTAATACCTGTTGGAATGCCACGCCCATTGTCCGTAATAGAAATTGAATTGTCGGAATGAATCGTGACATGAATTTCCGTGCAGTGTCCTGCTAAGGATTCATCAATCGAGTTATCTAAGACTTCAAAAACTAAATGATGCAAACCAGTACCATCTGAGGTATCGCCGATATACATACCCGGCCGTTTTCTTACTGCTTCTAAGCCCTCTAGGATTTGAATAGATGATGCGCCGTATTGATTTGCTTGATTCGTGTTTTCTGATGGACTTGCAGACATGGCTACCTTCGATAAGTCAGATACAAATTACTCTGGGAAAAATAAAATGAAGGAGCCAGCCAAGCTCCTTCGCAAATAGATTTTTATTTCGTACGATTAAATTCGCATTGGCATGACTACATACTTAAAATCAGCATCATCAGGTATGGTGATGAGCGCTGAAGAATTCGCATCGCCTAGAGCGATATTAATGCTGTCGCATTTCAAGTTGTTGAGCACATCGAGTAAATAGCTAACATTGAAGCCGATGTCTACGCTATCACCCGCGTATTCGATTTCAAGTTCTTCAACTGCTTCTTCTTGATCGGCATTGGTTGAACTGATCTTCAAACTCTCGGGTGCAATTATGCAGCGCACACCTTTAAATTTATCGGAAGTCATAATCGCTGTACGCTGCAATGAACGCAGCAATAAATCACGATTTAATGTGAAATTATTTTTATAACCTTTAGGAATAACGCGGGTGTAATCAGGGAATTTACCTTCGACTAATTTAGAAATCAGTTCGATCTGAGAGAAAGTAAATTTAACTTGATTGGCTGCGATTTGTATTTCGACTACATCATCTGTTTCTTCTAACAAGCGCTGCAATTCCATAATCGTTTTACGAGGAATGATGACTTCTTGTCGATTGAATTGCTGTTCGGTTGCAATCTGACAAAAAGCTAGTCTATGTCCATCGGTTGCAACCGCAATGATGTTATTACCTTCTACGACTAACAACAGTCCATTTAAGTAGTAGCGAATATCTTGCTGTGCCATGGAAAAATGCACCATGTTGAATAAATGCTTAAGCGTTTTTTGCGGCAAGCTCACATGCGTGCTGTAAGTATCGGCTACTGCGACTGTAGGAAATTCTTCTGCTGCCAAAGTCTGTAATGCAAAACGGGATTTCCCTGATTGCACAGTCAAACGCTTATTTGTCATGCTAAGTGACACTTCTTGTGTATCAGGCAGAGCGCGCAAAATATCGAGTAGCTTACGAGCAGCCACCGTCGTTGCCGTCACATCACTACCTGAACCAATTTCTGCATGCGTACTGATTTGCACTTCGATGTCGGTTGATAAGAGAGTGACCTTAGATCCGTCTTTACGGATGAGGATATTGGCCAGAATCGGCAATGTATGCCGACGCTCGACAATACCACTCACAATTTGCAGAGGTCGCAATAATGCGTCTCTGGTTGCTTTTACCAATTGCATTGTGTTTTCCTTTCGCAGAACAATCCAGAATTAAAAATCTGGTTGTTTATTTTTGTTGCAAGACGCGTATCGCCTACGTTAACCTTTTAGGGTTTGTTCTAATACGTGAAGCTCATGATTACACTCTGGGCTCTTACTTCTATCTGCAGCTATCTTACGCACTGCATGTAACACCGTGGTGTGATCTCTCCCACCAAATAACTCGCCGATTTCTGGCAAACTTTTTTGTGTCAACTCTTTTGCCAAATACATTGCGATTTGGCGCGGTCTTGCAATATTTGCAGGACGTTTTTTTGAATACATGTCTGCGATTTTTATATTGAAAAAATCAGCTACTGTTTTTTGTATGTTCTCAACCGAGATTTGTCGATTCTGTACCGACAATAAATCTTTTAATGCGTCTTTAACTAAATCTATCGTGATGTCTTTGCCATGAAAGCGTGAGTAAGCCAGAATTTTTCTCAATGCACCTTCTAACTCACGTACATTCGAGCGCAAATGTTTGGCTACAAAAAATGCTACGTCATCAGAAAATGCTGCACCTTCTTGCAATGCTTTTTTCAATAAAATTGCTACACGCATTTCTAACTCTGGCGGCTCAACAGCGACGGTTAGTCCTGAGTCAAAGCGAGAAATCAATCTATCATCCATACCAGTGATTTCTTTTGGATAGGTATCGCTAGTAATAATAATTTGTTTTTTAGCTGCAATCAGCGCTTCAAAAGCGTAGAAAAATTCTTCTTGCGTACGATTTTTCCCGCCAAAAAACTGTATATCATCAATCAATAGTAAATCTAGTGAATGATAATAACGTTTGAAATCATCAAAGCCTTTACGCTGATAAGCCGTTACCACATCACGTACATATTGTTCTGCATGTATATAGCGAATTTTTACCGCTGGATTGTCCGCTAAAATTTGATTACCTATCGCATGTATCAAATGCGTCTTACCTAATCCCACACCGCCATATAAAAACAAAGGGTTGTATGAGCTACCTGGATTGCTCGCAACTTGTATTGCAGCTGCACGCGCCAATTGATTTGCCTTACCCGTCACAAAGCTATCAAACGTCAAAGCAGAATTAATTCTACTTTGATCGCGTCGCGTATTATTTTCTTCAACCGGCTCAGCGCGCATATGCGGCACTGCTGCATGCGCCTCTGCATTTGTTGCGGCTGAATTTACTGAGCTTGCTGAAGTCAAGGTAGCAGGCTTTTTATTGATTCCGCGTGGATCTAAAACAAACTGCACATCCACCGGACCCTGCCAAAAATCAATAGCAATACTAGTGATGCGATCTGCAAATTGTGTTTTTACCCAATCCAATTTAAAACGATTTGGCGCAACAATTCTCAAACGCCCATCCTCGAAATCTAAGGGCGCTAAAGGCTTGATCCAAGCACTGAATTGTTGTGGAGTCAGTTCTTGCTCAAGACGTGTTGAGCAAGTCTGCCAAAATTCTTCCATATTTTTTCTGTTAGCAAGCGATTTGTAAAATCACTCTAGTTTGTTTTACAGCGCGCGCAGCAGTGGGTTGTTGCACTTCGAATTGAGGGTGTATTTTACTCTTCTCATGCCAAGTTATCCACAGGCAGATTCTGAAAATCGAGCTAATTTTATTTATTAAATAGCAAGGTATTTATGTCATCAACATTTGTTCTCGCTAAGCTCTTGATTCCTATGAGACTAAGCAATGAAGCCTTATCACATTAGAAAAATCTGCTGTGCTATCGAAAGAAAAATTTATTTTGTGCCACAAAAATGACGACTCTATCCCCATTAACTCATTCCTATTGCCTAAGTATTTAGCAGCTTGAATTGGTTATCGTCATTGGGATAATAAGACCATATCATTTTAAAGTTATTCAATTAGCATCGATTTAATCTAAAAGTGAATGCTAATCTGCTCTAACTTATTGACAGATATGCAGAAAATGCTGTCTAATTCAAGGTTCCCTGCGCGCTGCGCAGGCTCAGGTCATAACCACCGTAATATGGCTTTAGTTTAGGCCCTTTATTTTTTCCTAGCTGCTCCCGATTAGCGAGACTCAAAATGAAACGTACTTATCAACCCTCAGTTGTTCGTCGCAAGCGTACTCACGGCTTTCGTGCTCGTATGGCTACCCGTGGTGGTCGTGCTGTGCTTAATGCTCGTCGTGCAAAAGGCCGTAAGCGCCTTGCTGCATAAGCGGATTGCATATCCTTGCCTGCTGGCTTGACCGGCGAACGTCCGAGAGACTACGACAGGCGTAGGCGTATCGTAAAAACGGATGATTTTTCATCCGTTTTTCGTTTACGACCAGCGTACAAAAGTAAACATTTCGTTTTATACGTTCGACCTAACAGTCTTGAACATGCGCGACTTGGTGTCGTGGTTGCGAAACGACTTGCTCCTCGAGCAGTAACGCGCAATGCTATTAAGCGCATTGCACGAGAAATTTTTAGGCATGCTGCACTCCCAACCATAGATTGCATAGTCAGGTTAAGCAAACCAGTCGGAACGCGACCACAGAGCGCAAGCTCACGTCAGCAAAAAAGATTAATCTATGATGAAGTTTCACAATTGTTTTATTCGCAGCTAAAAGATCTCAAATCATGAAGCACTTGTTGTTGCTCCTGTTACGCGCTTATAAATATTTCATCAGCCCACTGCTGGGGGAAAACTGCCGTTTTTTCCCTAGTTGCTCAGACTATGCAGCACAGTCGATTGCCAAGCACGGCAGTCTCAAAGGCTCTCTGCTTGCCACTACTCGTTTATGCAAATGTCACCCTTGGCATGCGGGCGGCTTGGATCCTGTTCCAGAAAAATTTTCTTTTCACGCGCACTCGCATGCTAAGTGCAAAGCGCCGCATCATTTTTAAATTCTTATTTAAGTAAAGATCATATGGATATCAAACGTACAATTTTGTGGGTGGTGTTTTCACTATCGATCTTAATGTTGTGGGACTCTTGGACGCGCTCTAATGGAGGTCCATCTTTATTTTCTGTGACCCCCACTGCTCAACAGGCACCTGCCTCAACCACAAGCGCTAAGTCTGATGCTAGTTTGCCGCAGACGACAGTAGCCAATGCAAACACTAATCCAGCAATCAGCGATGTACCAGTCGGTGCAGCCACCCCATCTAGCCATGGTGAAAGCATTGTCATTACAACCGATTTAGTCAAAGCAGAAATTAATACAGCT
>CAMCXB010000008.1 GCA_945883145.1 Bordetella parapertussis
TTAGAAGCGGTCATGCGTGCTTCTACATCTACATTACCTGCTTTTGTGGGTGTGACCATACCAGGACGTGGTTATAGCATCTTCCGTATCAATAAAATTGATGAGCTTGTTGCAGATGAAGCGGCTATGAAAGCAGAGCAACAACAGATTGATGAATTCTTAGCTACCCAAGAAACAGCGGCTTATCTAGCGATTATCAAAAAACGCGCTAAAGCTGAAATCATCAAGCCAGCCGATCTGCCTAAAGTCTCAGCCGCACTAACAGCAACGCCAGCTAAGCCTTAATCTTACTGACTGAGGATGAGGGATTAATCCTTCATCCTCAGCTCTTCTCTTAGTATCTTCCTATCGCACGCTATGTGTTAACTCAGCAAAGCGTTTGCAGCTTGAAGAAACGCATTTGTACTAATGTTTTCTAGTGCTAAGGATTGCGCGCTCGATAACTGTAAAAAATTGCGTTGAATCGAGCGTAAATAAGCAGGATCGTAATGCTCAGTAAGCAGTTCATGTACTAAATTAGTTAGATCATCTGATTCTGCCATCGCGTGCCACCGTTTTATTTTTTCACGCCCATGCAAAGTAAGCAGATGGTCTAATTGCACTGAAAGTAGATGAGGTTGTTGAACGAAATGCGCATAATCTTCCATCAAAAGCTGTACGCGTGATTCTGCTGAGAGCTCAAGTGCTATGCAGGGTGATGCACGCATCTTTTCCATTAAGAGCTCAGGTACACGGCAATTACCGATTTTTTTACTTTCTGATTCAACATAGACAGGGCGATCCGCCACATAGTGTCGTAAAGTTTGCCAAATACGTGACTCAAACATTTTTTGAGTAGGTTGCGATTCAGTCGGTAGCAAACCGAGCACTGAGCCTCTATGTGCAGCGAGTTTTTCTAAATCTAATACTTGCGCGCCTTGTGTAGCCAGCGTTTGCAGTAAGCGACTTTTGCCACTGCCAGTAGGTCCGCAAATAACTTGGAATGACAAAGCTTGTGCTTGTTGATCGATTTTTTGGGTGATGAATCGTCTATATTCCTTATAGCCGCCATCGAGTTGATGTACCGGCCATCCAATTTTTGCAAATATATGCGCCATTGCGCCACTACGATTACCACCGCGCCAACAATAAATAAGTGGTTTCCAGTCACGTGGTTGATCACGAAATTTTTGTTTTAAATGCAGGGCGATATTCTCTGCAACCAATGCAGCCCCGATTTTTTTTGCTTCGAAGGCACTCGTTTGTTTATACAGTGTTCCTACTTCAATGCGCTGTGCATCATTTAAAACTGGACAATTGATTGCGCCCGGAATGTGATCCAACGCATATTCAGATTCGGAACGTACATCAATAATACTATCGTACTGTTCGAGTTGAACTAGACACGCATCAGCAGTAAATAGAGCGGGATACTTCATGCGGTGTCCGAGTATTATTTAAGTAGAGAGATCAAGCTAGGCCAGATATTTGCTAGCAAAATAGACTGAGCGAGTTCGTTAGGATGGATATGATCTGCTTGAAAAAATTTGTCAATGTCTTCAAGTCCTGCTAAAAAAAACTGCACTAGTTTCACATTTTTTTCACGGCCTATTTCAGTAAATGTTTGCGCGAACTGCTTACTATAAGCTACACCGTAATTGGGTGGGATTTGCATACCAAGTAATAAAACCTGCGCTTTAGAAGCACTAGCCTGTTTAATCATGTCACGCAAATTAGCTTCAGTATTTTTTAATGCGAGTCCACGTAGTCCATCATTACCACCCAGTTCAATAATTACAATCGATGGTTTATGTTGCTGAAGTAGGGTAGTTAAACGTGTTTTACCACCCGCAGTGGTTTCACCACTAATACTCGCGTTGATGACCTTGGCATCAATTTTCGTAGTTTCAAGTTGGTTTTGCAGCAAACTCACCCAGCCTTTGCCACGTGCTAAACCATACTCTGCAGATAAACTATCTCCAAGCACAAGCACAGTTTTTGATGCAGAATACGCAGGCACTGCGAATAATGCGAGTAGCCATACAAGTGAACTCAGCATGCAATAAGCTAGCCATGATTTATGTTTTAATTTCTTTACTTGCATACTCAACTTTCCACCGAATTTTCCTATGATTGAAGTCTCCGCACTCAATAAGACTGTCACTGACACCAGTGGCCAACTGCATATTCTCACTGACATCAATTTTACCGTGCAGTCAGGTTCAACGCTGGCAATTGTGGGTGCCTCTGGCTCGGGTAAATCGACCTTGCTGGGTTTGCTCGCCGGTCTAGATCATCCCACTTCAGGTTCAGTTCGCCTTAACGGAACAGATATTTATGCCCTCGATGAAGATGCACGAGCCGCGTTAAGAATGCAGCAACTAGGTTTTGTATTTCAGTCCTTTCAATTACTCGCGCATTTAACAGCATTAGAAAACGTGATGCTGCCTTTAGAGTTACGTGCTGATCCAGAAGCAGAAAAAAAAGCGATCGCTATGCTCACGCGCGTCGGTTTACAAGAGCGTCTAAAGCATTATCCGAAATTTCTCTCTGGTGGTGAACAACAGCGCGTAGCACTGGCAAGAGCATTTGTTACTCATCCACCGCTTTTACTAGCCGATGAACCTACAGGTAGTCTGGATGCAGCCACAGGCGAGGCAGTGATCAATATGATGTTTGAACTCAACCGTGAATATGGATCAACCTTGGTGTTGGTTACACATGATCCTGCGATTGCAGCAAAGTGTGCGCGCACGATTACGATAGCAGCAGGTCACTTAGTACAAGCTTAGTAGAAGCATAAAAAAGCTAACAATCGACATCAAATGATTAAATGATTTAATTCTTTGCGTATTGCAGGAATTAACTCACTTGCTGTCATACCGATGAGGTGTTCGCCATTTGCAAACATGGTTGCAGCGAGAGTATCAGCAGCTTTGCCATGCAACCATGTACTCGCTAAAGCAGCTTCCCATGCACTAACCTGTGTTTGTGCAAGCAGTGCGCCACAACAACCCGCTAATACATCACCAGTGCCTGCAGTAGCCAGTGCAGGATTGCCAGTCGAGTTGATCACTACTCTGCCATCAGCATGGGCAATCACACTACCCGAACCTTTAAGTATGACAACGCAGTTCCATTGCGCTGATAAAGTTTGTGCAGCAGCGATACGATCTGCCTGAACAAGCTCTACAGATTGATTTAATAAACGTGCTGCTTCTAAAGGATGTGGCGTGAGTATGCAGGGAGCAGTTCGTGTTTTAAGTTTTTCTTGCAGTCCTGCTTCAACTGCAATTAAATTTAGTGCATCAGCATCAAGAATCAGTGCAGTTTTTGTACTTAGTACTTTTGATAATACGTCATGCGCTGCGCGACTTACTCCCAGTCCAGGACCGAGAACCAGACAATTTGCTGTTAAAACACAAGTATCGGCAGCGCGACACATGATTTCTGGATGTGCACTGTCGTAGGCAGGAACATCATCCAAAAACACAGCATAGGTTCGTCCCGCTCCAGCATGTAATGCCATACGACTGGCTAAAATAACTGCACCCGCCATCCCGCGTGCACCACCTATGATTTTTACATCGCCATAACTTCCTTTATGCGTAGCATGATTTCTTTTTTTTATGGCAGTACTAAATAAGCTAGGATGATTTAATTCTGCATAGGGAGAGGAAAACAAATTTTCTGGAAGATCTAACGTATCAACTTCAACCTGTCCTGCGTAATCACGGCCATATGCAGTGTGCAGTCCTATTTTATTGGCAATGAAGGTGATAGTTTTATCAGCACGTACAGCAATGCCATCTGGTCTGACCACACAACCTGTATCAGCATCACATCCACTAGGTACATCAACTGCTAACACAGGCAGATGATGCAGTGCGCTTGTACGATTTAAGTCGGCAATTAAATCGTGTAATGGTGCTTTAATTGGTTGTGATAAGCCGATGCCAAACAGCGCATCAATTACCAGATCATAGGTAGGGAAATCAATATCTTCTTCCAGTATTAATTCGCATTCATTTTCAACGGCATGTTCAAATGCGGTAACTGAATCAGGCGGTAAAGGATCTGAAGTGGCAATGCAATGTATAAAAATTTTTGCGCCTTGTTTCGCTAACACTGAAGCTGCTTCACAACCATCACCACCATTATTTCCAGGGCCAGCCAATATGAGTATACGTTTTTCGTAAACGTCATCATCAAGCATGCTTTCAGCAACAGCAGCAACGGCCGCACCAGCACGTTGCATTAATGTGTAAGAAGGAAGGGAAGCTATGCCAGCTTGTTCGATCGCGCGAATTTGCGCAATACGAAACAGTGCTGTGGAGTCCATGTTAGTGCTTGGTATCGTAACGTGCGAGTGTCAGACCCTGCATATTAATTTCTGGTTCGCGTTGGGAAATAATATCTGCCAATAGTTTGCCACTACCTGCAGCAAGTGCCCAAGCGCCTGCACCATGACCAGCATTAATAAATATATTCGGATGCTTGGTTGCACCCAATAATGGAATGCCTTCAGGTAGCATGCCTGCAGTTCCACACCAAAAATTCGCATGACGATAATTAGCCGCATTCGGAAACCAATCATCAGCCACTTTAACTAAGGTATTGACTGCTTTCTGATGTAAATTCACTGAAGAAGAACCCATCTCTGCACAACCTGCAATACGTATACGTTTACCCAGTCGCGTGATTGAGACCTGATACGTGTCATCGAATAAAGAAACCTTAGGTGCCATTTCATATTCTTGCACTGCTGCTGAAGCTGAATACACTTTGACTGGATAGAGAGGTAAATGCGTTCCTAAACCATGCATGAGTTTAGCAGTTTCACTTCCTGCTGCAATAACCAGTGCATCAACTACAACGGTACGACCATCAATCTGCAATTCAACTTTATTTTGTTCATTACGTATGGATTGAACATGATTATTAAAATTAAATTCAACGCCAAGATTTTGACAAAGGATTTTCATTTGTCGAACAAACAAGGGAGAATTTCCTGCTTGATCATCGGGCAGATAAAGACCTGAATGAAAATCCACTTCAGTCGATAGTGCTGGTTCCATTTGTCTTGCGGCTTCTTGATCTAGCAGTTCATGATTGGTGCCGGACTCGCCAAGCAATTGCATGGTTAAGCGTGCAAGTTGCAAATCTTTCGCAGTGCGAAACATCACCATAGCAGCTTTATGCTGTTGAAAATCCATTTCATGGGTTTGAATCAACTGCGCCATCTGCTGAGCACTATAGTCAGCAAGAATTTTTAAACGTTGTTGATTTTCTTTGAAACGCTGCAATCTGCATTCTGAAATCCAGCGTCTTATCCACGACCACATCGCGGGTTCAAATCGTGCGCTAAAGGCAACTGGTGATTCTTGACGGAATAGCATAGATAGCGCGCGGTAAGGCAGCCCTGGCACTGTCCATTGACGTAACGTGCTGTTGGGACCCATAAGATCCACATTACCGAAACTGGCTTCTTGCGCCACGTTGCCGTAGCGTTCAAGCACCATCACTTCATGGCCTGCTTCGGCCAAGTAATAGGCGGTGCTTACGCCGATAACACCGCCACCTATCACTGCTACTCGCATGGGACTCCAACTTTCTCTAATCCGTTCGGCACATTGATTATGCCGTCGGGCAGGTCTTTGCCTGCATTGTAAATCATCGTTAGCTCTAAAAAGCCGGTATAGGGTAGCCGCAAATCACTAGCAAAACAATCTTTGCCGATAGTCGTGCAATTAATCAGTGCAATTTTCATGCTGCATTGCGGGGCGGGGTGATTTTTTTGGAGCTACGTATTTAAAAAAATGTGTCTGCTACGCCACTATTTTTGACTTTTAGCACCAGCGTTTCATGGAGACCGATGAGTGGATATATGGCACAAAGATTGCAAAAAAAGAAACTGTCCTTGCCAAGTTGGCGTTCAGCGCAAGCAAAGACAAATACTTATTTTCAACTCCAATTACCCCATAGGGAGCTAATTATGATGTCACTCATCTCACAAGCTAGTCGCCAGCAATTCATTCAACAAAGTTTTCCAGCTGTCATGCGTATGCAAGGTGGTATGCCAGCCACTATGCCGCGCGTTGTAGTCAGAGATCAAAGATTGCAACGACAATTTAAACGTCCAGATAGAAAGACTTTAGAACAGCGTGCTGCGCAGATAATACCGAAGAAATTGTCTGTTGCTAGAACTATTCCCTCAACATCGAACGTTCTTCCTCCATCCAAGATTGTTTATGTATCTGAAGAAGAGTTGTCAAAATTCGCGATCAGCAATACGTTTGATGAATATTCCTTACAATTTCCAGTAGGTGCACGTGGTAAGGATTGCTATGTACCCGGTCAAGTCAAAATACAGATTCGAATGCCAGGCGATCAGCCTTTTAAATATGTCAGAAGAGCAAACTATGACATGCGTGAATTTAAGTATTTATGGGTATTACATAAAAATCCGTTTGCTGTAGCTCGTTGGAGTTCTGCTCCAGATGAGGATATTGCAAGTAAGATCAGTTATGAACCACTTATGGGAATAGCTCGTGAGATGACTCCTACAGATAGTGAGCGTGGAATTGTCTGTCATCCTAAGATTGCGAAATTAGGTTATTTCGGAGGTGAAGTATGGTTTTTACCCCGAACTGAAAAAAATAAGGGTAATAAATACGATGCAGTCCATATCAACCTCAATTCTGGAAGATTCCCTTCAAAAGACGATAAAAATTTATATACCGCAGCAAAATACTGGTTGTCATTGGGCTATCACAAAGTTTTTGTAACACCAAGAGATCAGCGCTATGGCGAAGTAACACCCATCTTATTTATGAAGGAGTCTAAAGCAGAAGCTCAGTCGAAAACTAAACCTCAAGCTAAGCCTTTTGATTTCGTTTGATATAAGCTTGTATATACGACTAGGCGGTACTAGAAATTATAGTGCCGCCTCGATCGCTCTAGATACTGCCAGTATGTGTGCATCAGTCATAGCAAGACCCGCCGCCATTAAACCAACCGGTAAGCTACCTTGTTCATGACAAGGTAGCGATACCGCACAACCATCTAATAGATTAATGATAGATGGATTGCGAAGTAATAAACGATTGGTATTAAAAAACACTTCGTCCGATTCAAGCAGAGGCGCTATCTCTGGTGCTGTAAGTGGTACGGTAGGCATCAGTACTGCATCAAAACCACTTAATTCCTGCTCCAATTTTTTTATCCAATTCAGTCGTGCCTGATGTAAAGCACTAATCTCATCAGCTTGATATTTCTCTCCTAAGCGCATGCGTTGCGCAACACGCTGATCATAAGCATCGCTATGATTTTTTAACATCGCTTGGTGATGGGCATAGGCTTCTATGGGAGCGAATAAATTTATAGTCGGTGCCTCAGCCAGTAAGGACATAGGAACATCTACAATCACTGCGCCAGCCGCAGATAGTTTACTCAGCGCAGTTGCAAAGCTTTCAGCAACATGCGCGTCCATATTTTCCATGACCAGAGTTTTTGGCACTGCAAAGCGCAAACCTTTTAGCGTGAGGTTTTCTAGTGTTAATGCATGATCAGCAATGATGCTATCAATGAGATGACAATCAGCAAGGGAGTGCGCCATTGCACAAATCGTATCCAAAGAGGGAGCGAGGGGAAAAGTACCGGACACAGGAACACGGCGCATGGTTGGTTTAAAACCCACTAGTCCACACAAGGCAGCAGGTATGCGTATCGAGCCACCTGTGTCAGAGCCTATGCCTGCCACACAGAGTCCAGCTGCAACTGACACTGCAGCACCGGAGGAAGATCCACCAGGTATGCGAGCCACTTTGCTATCAGCTGGATTTACAGGCGTGCCGTAATGCGGATTAATCCCTACGCCTGAAAAAGCAAATTCAGTCATATTCGTTTTGCCCAGAATCGCAGCACCTGCATGACGTAAACGTGTGATGACGGTGGCATCGTTGAGAGCAGGCGCTGCAGTGCTTCTGACTGTTGAGCCTGCCATGGTGATTTCACCCGCGACATCAAATAAATCTTTGATAGAAATAGGTAAACCTTCGAGTGCACCAAGCTGTTGTCCAGTTTTGCGTTTTTCATCTGCTGTCATGGCAGAAGCTATCGCCGATTCTGCATACAAACGCGTGAAGGTTGCAGGATGCGCGCTGATTTTTTCTAAACTATCTCTGACTAAGGATGTTTTTTCAGTCTGGCTTAACTGCGCTATACCAGCTAAGGCTGTGGGAGGCTGAGTCATGGTTTACTCTTAAGATAAATAAATAGCGAAGGATGACAGCATACCTGAGCTGATTGCTTCTTTTTTAAGAGGGAAAATGCGACTGTGGACGGGGTATAATCGCATCTTTCCGATTCATCCTGCGATGTCGTGTTATTTGACTCGGCCTTCGCTTCAAACATCATCTTAGTCATGCTCATTTTGCCGGGCTGCAGTGCGCTCTCTGCCTTTCGTTCACAACGTCTGTTATCACAACTGAAAGATCTCTATCCTGCAGTGGTTGGGGTTTCAGCGCGTTATTGCCATTTGATTGATGCGCCAAAAGCGCTTACTGAAACTGAAAAAGAAAAACTGGATGCTTTGCTGACCTATGGTGATCCTTACCAAGCTGCTGAGGAAGGTGAACGCTTTGTGGTTATCCCTCGTCTGGGTACCATTTCTCCTTGGGCGAGTAAAGCCACTGACATTGTGCATAACTGCGGTATGACGCACATTCATCGCATAGAGCGTGGTGTGATTTTTTATGTACAACTAAAAACTGGTTTATTAGGCGGATCTAAGTCACTCGATCAAGCAGGGGCAGAAGCTATTGCATCGATACTGCATGATCGTATGACAGAGATGGTGATACGTGATCCACAAGAAGCCGTAGGTTTATTCCAAACACTAGAAGCCCCACCTTTAGCTTTTATCGATATCAGTGCCGGTATAGATGCACTTGTAAAAGCGAATGTGGAATTAGGCTTGGCTATGTCGGAAGATGAGATCGAGTACTTGTTTCAGGCTTTTACACAAGCCAAGCGCAATCCTACGGATGTGGAATTAATGATGTTTGCGCAAGCGAATAGTGAACATTGCAGGCATAAGATTTTTAATGCGGACTGGACGATTGATGGCGTAGCGCAGGATAAATCGCTATTTGCCATGATACGTAACACGCATCAATTAGCACCGGAAGGTACCGTGGTTGCCTATTCCGATAATTCATCCGTGATTGAAGGCGCACTTGTATCGCGCTTTTATCCACGCTCAGAAAAAGCGAATGTTTATCAATCGTCGGAAGAATTAACTCACATCTTAATGAAGGTGGAAACCCATAATCATCCGACTGCGATTTCTCCATTTCCTGGTGCATCCACTGGAGCCGGTGGTGAAATACGTGATGAAGGCGCAACTGGTCGTGGTGCAAAACCGAAAGCTGGTCTAACAGGTTTTACTGTTTCAAACTTAATGATTCATAACGGCTTGCAGCAATGGGAAAATGCACGTGATGTGAATGTGTCGCTATCTGAACGTGATGCAAATGAAGTCGCGGGTGTGACAGGCAAACCTGAACGTATTGCATCACCATTGCAAATCATGATTGAAGGTCCTTTAGGTGGGGCTGCATTCAACAATGAATTTGGTCGTCCTAATTTAGGTGGTTATTTCCGCACCTATGAACAAAATGTGAGCGGCAAAGTGATGGGTTATCACAAGCCCATTATGATCGCAGGCGGCTTAGGCAATATCTCTGCATTACACATCAAGAAAAACATCTTACCTCCTGGTAGTTTATTAATTCAACTCGGTGGACCAGGTATGCGTATAGGTATGGGAGGCAGTGCAGCTTCTTCCATGACCACCGGTACGAACACCGCAGATTTAGATTTTGATTCTGTACAGCGTGGTAATCCAGAAATGGAAAGACGTGCGCAAGAAGTGATCAATGCATGTTGGGCATTGGCTGAAGATAATCCTATCTTATCGATTCATGATGTAGGTGCAGGTGGATTGTCCAATGCCTTCCCTGAAATCACGAATGATGCAGGACGTGGTGCAGTATTTGATTTACGCAAAGTGCCACTAGAAGAAAGTGGATTAGCGCCTAAAGAAATTTGGAGTAATGAATCACAAGAGCGTTATGTGCTTGGTATAGCACCATCTAGTTTGACGCTGTTTAAAGCCTTATGTGAACGTGAACGTTGTCCGTTTGCGGTAGTAGGTTTGGCTACTGAAGAACGTCAACTGCGTGTGCTTGATCCTGAACATGATAACTATCCGGTTGATATGCCTATGGATGTGTTGTTAGGTAAACCACCTAAGATGCATAGAGATGTAGCGCATGTTGCGCAAACGTTTGTGCCATTAGATTTCACTGGTATCACCTTAGAAGAAGCAGCTGATCGTGTTTTACGTTTACCTACCGTTGCTGATAAATCTTTTCTTATCACCATAGGTGATCGCAGTGTAGGTGCACACACAGTACGTGATCAAATGGTGGGTCCTTGGCAGGTTGCTGTTGCAGATTGTGCTGTTACCACCATGAGTCATGAAGGCTATTTAGGTGAAGCGATGGCTATGGGCGAGCGCACACCGTTAGCAGTGATTAATGCGGCTGCATCAGGTCGTATGGCGGTGGGTGAAGCGATTACTAATATTGCAGCCGCGCCGATTGCAAAGATGGGCGACATCAAACTTTCTGCAAACTGGATGGCGGCATGTGGTCAAGCAGGTCAAGACGCTGCTTTATTTGATACCGTAAAAGCAGTGGGTATGGAGCTATGTCCTGCCTTAGGTATTAGCATTCCAGTTGGTAAAGATTCTTTATCGATGCGCACCACATGGAAAGAGGGCAGTACTGATAAATCAGTGACTTCACCTGTTTCATTGATTGTGTCTGCTTTTGCTCCAGTGAGTGATGTAAGAGGTGTACTCACACCGCAATTGCGTACAGATAAAGGTGCAACTGCATTAATCTTGATCGATTTAGGACGCGGTAAAAATAGATGTGGTGCTTCCGCCTTAGCGCAAGTGATGCAACAACTTGGTGATGAAGTGCCTGATGTTGATCAAGCTGCTGATCTCAAAGTTTTTTTCACTGCGATACAAAAATTAATCAGCGAAGAAAAATGTCTTGCTTATCACGATAGATCAGATGGTGGTCTATTTACAACTTTATGTGAAATGGCTTTTGCTGGGCATACAGGTATCTCAGTCAATCTCGATATTCTGACCATGGAATCCGAACATGCATCGGATTGGGGTGATTCAAAAAATTGGACTAGTCAAGTTGGTGAACGACGTAATGATTTAACGCTACGCGCTTTATTTAATGAAGAACTAGGCGCTGTGATTCAAGTTCGTGATGATCAAAAATCCGAAGTGATGAATGTACTCCGTGAAAACGGATTAGGTGCATGCAGTCATATCATCGGCAAACTGAATGATCGTGATGTGATTGAATTCACGCGTGATGCAAAAATCATTTATAACGCAACGCGCGTGAATCTGCGTCGTGCTTGGAGTGAAACCAGTTGGCGTATTGCGCGTTTGCGTGACAACCCTGCTTGTGCTGATGCGGAATATGAACGCTTACTAGATGCACATGATCCTGGGATGTCGCCAACATTAAGTTTTGATGCAACAGACAATGTTGCTGCGCCTTTCATTGCGAAAGGTGTGCGTCCTCGTATTGCTATCTTACGTGAGCAAGGTGCGAATTCTCATATAGAAACCGCTTATGTGATGCACAAAGCTGGCTTTGAAGCGATTGATGTACACATGAGTGATTTAATTGTAGGACGCGCTCATCTATCAGATTTCAAAGGCGCGATTGCTGTAGGTGGTTTTTCTTATGGCGATGTATTAGGTGCAGGTGAGGGTTGGGCAAAAACGATTTTGTTTAACACTAAGCTTGCTGATCAATTTGCGGAATTTTTTCAACGATCAGATAGCTTTGCATTAGGTATTTGCAATGGCTGTCAGATGATGAGTAATCTGAAATCGATTATTCCCGGTGCAGATGCATGGCCTAAATTCACACGCAATAAATCCGAGCAATTTGAAGCGCGCTTTGCTATGGTGGAAATTACTGATTCTCCTTCGATTTTCTTTGCTGATATGGCAGGAACGCAAACGCCAATTGCAGTTGCGCACGGTGAAGGTTATGCAAATTTTGCGCAAACTGGAAATCAACAACAAGCTTTAGTTGCGTTACGCTTTGTTGATAACAAAGGAGCAGCTACCCAAGCTTATCCTTACAATCCGAATGGATCACCTGAAGGCATCACTGCAGTCACCACACCAGATGGTCGCTTCACAGTGATGATGCCGCATGCAGAACGTGTGTTTAGAACTGTGACGCATTCTTGGCATCCTGATACATGGGGTGAAGATGCACCATGGATGCGTTTATTTAATAATGCACGACGTTGGGTAGGATAAGCCACTCAAGGTTCAGTAGATAAAAAAAAGAGCTCGCACATAATATGACGAGCTCTTTGTCTTTGAAGTTGAAAAAGCTTATTTGATTTTTGCTTTCTTCTTCAAGTCTTGTTGGAATGCTTGCAGTTTTTTCTGTTGTAACGATTCTGCAATTTGACCTTTGACTTCTTCAAATGGAGGAACTTGCGCATCGCGTATTTCTTCTAATTTGATGATATGAAATCCAAATTGTGATTTGACTGGCGTTTGAGTAATTTCACCGGTTTTCAAAGCAACCATAGCATCTGAAAATGGTTTAACAAATGCATTTGGAGGAGCCCAACCGAGATCGCCACCTTGTTGACCTGATCCTGGATCCAAAGATGCTTTTGCTAATTCTTCAAATTTAGCGCCACCTTTGAGTTTGGTGATGATGCCTTTAGCGTCGTCTTCTTTTTCTACCAGGATGTGTCGTGCGTGATATTCCTTGCCACCTGATTGCGCCTTGAACTTATCGTACTCGGCTTTCATTTCTTCTTCTTTGACAGGATTACTTTTAATGAAATCCGAAGCCAAAGCACGAATAACGATAGATTGACGTGATAGATCTAATTGGCTTTTTACTTCAGGCTTATTGGCTACACCTAATTTTTCAGCTTCTTGCGCTAGGATTTCACGATTAATCAATTCATCTTTGATCATGGCGCGCATCTCAGGCGTATCTTGCTGACCTTGTTGCACCATTTGTTTGACCATTGCATCAGCACGTGATGAAGGAATAGGTTTGCCGTTAACAACAGCGATATTTTGTGCAAAAGCAGGCATGCTTACTGTTGCGACAAGCAGCGCCAATAGGCGAGCGTGTTTGAAATTCGTCATGGTTTTGTAAAGTTGAGGTTGTGAAAAAAAATGATATTAGAATAAAGAAACTAAAATTAATCGACTTCCTGATTTGCTTCGGCTGGGGTTAACAGAGTCAGTGCAAGAGCGTGGATTTCAGTTTTCATGAGCTTACCCAAGCAATCATACACCAGCCTATGCCGGCTTACTCGGTTAAGCCCTTCAAAGCGGCTGGAAACTAGATGTAAACGGTAGTGGCCGCCACCTGAAGCAGCTCCGGCATGTCCTGCATGTAATGCTGATTCATCCTCAACCTGACAGGAAATAGGTGATAAATCCTGCAGCAGCGTTGTGATGCGTTCTACGCGGTCATTCATTGGGAGCCTTCATGTGGCGAGATAAAAAGACACTTTGCGCGATCACAAAAACCAGCATCAGACCCATAAATCCAAATAATTTGAA
Source organism: Bordetella parapertussis (assembly GCA_945883145.1). Taxonomy (GTDB): domain Bacteria; phylum Pseudomonadota; class Gammaproteobacteria; order Burkholderiales; family Burkholderiaceae_D; genus Pernthalerella. The sequence continues at coordinate 13,700 of CAMCXB010000008.1, forward strand.
ATTCACCCAGAAATTTTCTGAGAAATTAAAGGCGACGATGAGATTGATGATACCCATTGCAGCAAAGAATAAACCCCATGCTAAATTTAATTTATTCCAAGCAGGTTCAGGTAATGTTAACTGCTGACTGAGCATGGTTTTTATCAAATTGCGTTTAAAGAATAACTTACTTATTAAAAAAGCAAGCGCAAAACACCAATAAAGTATGGTGGGCTTAATCAGCATGAAAAGGCTATTCTGAAAATAAATGGTAGCGCCACCAAACACTACAACAATAACGAGTGAGACCCAGAGCATTTTATCTATGGCTTTTTTCTTAAACAGCAACCAAGCGATTTGACAAAGAGTAGCAAGAATAGCAACCGCAGTCGCTAACAGTATGGGAGCTTGGGCAAGATTGACCTGTCCACCAGATACAAAATGCGAAAGATACAGATTGCCAAATGCCTGTGCTTGTTCAGGATTGGCGCCTGCAAATTTAAAGACTATAAAAAATAAAAGAACAGGGAACAGATCAAATAAAAATTTCATGCATCACTCACTATCGATATACGAACAATTTTAATCTTGAGGTTCAAAACGCAGCGCTGCTGAATTAATGCAATAGCGCAGTCCTGTTGGTGGAGGACCATCAGGAAATACATGTCCCAAATGTGCATCACAAACATTACAAATTATTTCGGTGCGAACCATACCATGCGTGCGGTCTACACGTTCTAAAACATGGTCTGGATGCAGGGCACGAAAATAACTAGGCCAACCGCAACCTGAATCAAATTTTGTATCCGATTCAAATAAAGCAGTGTCGCAACATACGCAATGATAAATGCCACGTTCATGATGATCCCAATAGCGACCTGTGAATGCACGCTCAGTTGCAGCATGTCGTGTCACTTCATAATCTAGTGGATCAAGCATGGCACGCCACTCGGCATCTGTTTTCTCAATTTTTTTAATACTCATACGATAACCTTTTCATTGCATTATGAAGAACAGCTAACCTCTAATGACGATGCCCATGTGGGCGGTAGTGCAGCATAGGCATCATGCTCGGGTTGTTCGTCAAAAGGATGCTGCAAAATAGTGAGTAGTTTTTCGACTTCTGAAAAATCTTTTTTCTGCGCTTTTTCAATCGCGACTTGCGCCAAATAATTACGCAAAACATATTTAGGATTCACAGCGTGCATGCGCTGCTTACGTTCTTCATCCTGACTATTTTCTTGTTGTAGTCTGGATCTATACTGTGCCATCCAAGCATCAAAAGCAGGACGATCTAAAAACAAATCGCGTAAAGCAGTAGCGTCTGCATGTGCTTCGTAGCGCAGATCAGCGAGATGACGGAAAAAATAAGTGAAATCAATGCGATTATGTTGCAGGATTAAAAGCAAGCTAGCAATTAGTTCTTGGTCATGTGGCAGTGTTTGCTGAAGACCGAGTTTGGCATTCCATAGTTGAGTCAGGCTGTTATCAAATACGCGTTCATAATCTGATAAGGCTGCATGCACATCATCCACTTCACCTATCAGTGTTAGCAAGGCTTGACCTAGTGCATAGCAATTCCAATGCCCTATTTGTGGTTGATTTTTATAGGAGTAGCGGCCTTGTTGATCGGTGTGATTACAAATGTGGTTGGGATCATAGGCTTCCATAAAACCAAACGGACCATAATCTAAAGTTAATCCGAGTATGGACATGTTGTCGGTATTCAGAACACCATGCATGAAGCCAACTGACTGCCACTGCGCGACAAGCTTTGCTGTGCGATGCGTGACTTCTTTCAGAAGCGCCTGATAAGGATGTGCCTGCTCTTGTAAATCTGGATAGCTCTGTGCAATCACATAATCAGCAAGTATTTTTAATTCTTCATGCTTATGGTTGTAAAACCAATGCTCAAACGAGCCAAAGCGCACGAACGAAGGCGCCATTCTAGTGACGACGGCAGCGGTTTCCGGAGTCTCACGCAACACATATTTATCCGATCCAGTCACGCATAAAGCGCGTGAGGTGGGTATGCCTAATCCCGCCATCGCTTCAGAGCATAAGAATTCACGGATGGAGGAGCGCAGCACCGCGCGTCCATCTCCCATGCGGGAATAAGGCGTTTGCCCCGCGCCTTTCAATTGCAACTCCATGTGGGATGCTGCTTGGTCCGGTGCTAGGGCGACATCGCCTAATAAAATAGCGCGTCCATCACCGAGTTGACCTGCCCAGACCCCAAACTGGTGACCGGAATAGACTGCGGCCAGCGGCGAAAACTGCGGTAATGCGAGATTGCCTGTAAAAGCCGCAATAAAACTAGGGTTTTGAAATTCTGCTGGATCAATACCAATTAAGTCTGCTGCTGATTGGCTGCCGCAAATCAGGTAGGGATCAGGCAAGGGTGTGCAAGCTAGACGGGTGTAAAAAGCAGGTGGTAATGCCGCAAAACGCGCGCCCATCTCTAGCTGGTCTAGTTTGCGATGGGGGGCGGGCAAAATTTCAGGAAAATTCATGTCCTGCACCTGTTACGATATGACATCAGCAAAAAAACCCGTAGAGGGACGCAAAAATAAAAAAACGTATTTTGACAGAGAAGAGGAGACAGCATATGGGTGCACCGGAGAAGCTCGATATCGCTGCAATGCAGCATCAAGTCAGTCCAGAAGAATGGCAGATACGGGTAGATCTAGCCGCTTGTTATCGATTGGTAGCAGCGTTTGGTTGGAGCGATCTCGTGTTTACGCATATCACAGCGCGCCTACCGGGACCAGACCATCATTTCTTAATTAATCCCTACGGCATGATGTTTGATGAGATCACTGCATCGTCTTTAGTGAAAATCGACTTAGACGGTAACAAAGTGCAAGACACACCGTTTCCAGTCAATCCTGCAGGTTTTACGATTCACTCTGCCATTCATGCTGCGCGCGAAGATGCGATTTGCGTTTTGCATACGCATAGTTTGAATGGTGTCGCAGTGTCTGCTCAAGAAGCGGGTGTGCTGCCTTTATCGCAGCAATCTATTTTTGTTTTAAATAGTCTGGCGTATCACGACTATGAAGGTTTGGCATTGAATGATGATGAAAAACCGCGATTAGTCGCTGACTTCGGAGATAAAAATTATTTAATGTTGCGTAATCATGGCTTACTGACTGTGGGTAAAACCATAGCCGATGCGTTTCTGAATATGTATATTTTTGAAGCAGCTTGTACTGTACAAGTCAGAGCGATGGCAGGTGGAGCAGCTTTGCGTACGATTAATCCCACTATCATTGATAATGCGATGGAACAAGCAAAGGTGGTCACAAAATCACTCGGTGGTTTACTGGCTTGGCCAGCATTACTTCGTAAACTAGAGCGAGAAGATGCTTCATATCGCAGTTAGTAATTAGAATCGGCTGCACAACTGCATGCCACAATAAATTAAAAATAAATAGTAGCAGGAGACATGAGATGGAAACGATGACGCATCAGCATGCGCAATTCACAGATCTTCAACACAGCAAAGAAGAAGATTGGAAAATCATAGGAGAAGATTTTAAAGTCTATGCATCAAAATTACCAGATCGTGTACTTGCACATTTGCAGCTTTTAGATGGCGATTTTGGTGGCTTTCCTGTGGATAGGTTAACGCATAGTCTGCAAACAGCTACGCGTGCGCACAGAGATGGAAAAGATGAAGAATATGTCATTTGTGCGCTTCTACATGACATAGGCGATACCTTAGGTAGTTTTAATCATCCTGATATTGCTGCAGCAATTCTTAAGCCCTTTGTGAGTGCTGAAAATTTTGAAATGATAGAAAAGCATGGATTATTTCAGGCTTATTATTTCTTTCATTTCCTCGGCATGGATAGAAATTTGCGCAATCAGTTTAAAGGTCAACCGCTGTATGACCGCACCTTGGAGTTCTGCGAAAAATATGATGCACCGGCTTTTGATAAAAAGTATGACACACTGCCGCTTTCATTTTTCGAACCTATGTTGCGTAGGTTGATGGCTGAACCCGTCAATACGATCTACACAATGTCGCAAAATTGAAGCTTGTTGCAGCGCAAGATTGAAAATCATTGACTTAGCTTGCTGCTGCAACGCAAAATCGCTCAAAAAATTGCAATAGAAGAAACAGGAGACAGTATGCAGCAGTACCCTATGAGCCCCTTAATGGGCCATATGATGAGCCAACCTTTGCTCATTTCCAACTTGATTCAACATGCGGATCGCTATTATCCGCATACAGAAATTGTTTCACGACGTGTAGAAGGTGATATCCACCGTTATACCTATCGCGATTGTCATCGTCGTTCACGACAACTCGCCAATGCTTTAAAAAATCTTGGCGTAAAAATGGGTGAACGTGTTGCTACGCTTGCTTGGAATGGTTATCGTCATTTAGAGGCTTATTACGCTGTCTCTGGTTCTGGCGCAGTTCTCCATACGATTAATCCGCGTTTACATCCCGAACAAATCGCTTACATCGCAAATCATGCAGAAGATCAGTATCTATTTTTTGATATGACCTTCTTGCCAGTGATTGAAGCCGTTGCTGCACATTGCAACACGATTAAAGGCTTCATCATGTTTTGTGAACGCGATCGCATGCCTGCTGAAACAAAAATAGCTAATTTAATTTGCTACGAAGATCTGATAGCCAAAAGTTCAGATAAATACGATTGGCCTTTGTTTGATGAAAACTCAGCGTCTAGTCTTTGTTATACCTCGGGTACGACAGGCAATCCTAAAGGAGCTTTGTATTCACATCGTTCTACTATGTTGCATTCCTATGCATCTGCTTTGCCTGATGCATTAAATGTTTCAGCACGTGATGTGGTGCTACCTGTTGTTCCTATGTTTCATGTGAATGCATGGGGCTTACCTTATTCAGTGCCACTAACAGGTGCAAAATTAGTTTTTCCTGGTCCTGCACTTGATGGTAAATCTATTTATGAATTATTCGAGCAAGAGAAAGTCACTTTCTCAGCCGGTGTACCGACGGTGTGGTTGGGTCTTTTAACTTATGTCGCACAAAATAATCTGAAATTCTCATCATTTAAACGGACAGTGATCGGTGGCTCTGCATGCCCACCTGCAATGATGAAAACTTTCCGTGAAGAGTATGGCGTGGAAGTCGTACATGCTTGGGGCATGACAGAGATGTCGCCACTTGGTACCTCATGCACACTGTTAGCAAGTCATGATGCATTACCTGCTGCAGAGCGTCAGGCTATTCTAGAAAAACAAGGTCGCGTGATTTTCGGTGTGGATATGAAAATCGTCGATGATGAAGGTAAAGAATTACCTTGGGATGGTAAGACCTATGGCAATCTATTAGTCAAAGGCCCTTGGGTTATTGATAGCTATTTTAAAAATGAAGGTGGGGACGTACTCGAAGATGGTTGGTTCCCAACCGGTGATGTGGCTGTGATTGATGCAGAGGGTTATATGCAAATCACAGATCGCAGCAAAGACGTGATCAAATCCGGTGGTGAATGGATAGGCACTATTGATTTAGAAAATATCGCAGTAGCGCATCCTTCCGTTTTACAAGCTGCTTGTATTGGTGTCTATCATCCTAAATGGGATGAGCGTCCTTTACTCGTTGTAGTTAAAAAACCGAATATGGATGTCACCAAAGAAGAGTTAATTCAATTCTACGAAGGCAAGATAGCAAAATGGTGGACACCCGATGATGTCGTCTTTACGGATGCCTTGCCGCTCGGTGCTACTGGAAAAATCCTGAAAAACAAAATACGAGATATTTACAAAGACCATAAATTACCAACTGCTTAAAAGCAAACGCTTTACTTTAAAAGTCGTTAATAACAAGGGACGCTGGTGGAATTTACAATCACTTCGATATTGAATGGCCTGAGCTATGGATTATTGCTATTCATGCTCTCGGCGGGATTAACTCTCATCTTTAGTATGATGGGCGTGCTCAATTTCGCGCATGCTTCTTTTTATATGTTGGGTGCGTATTTTGGTTATGCCATTAGCACCACTATTGGATTTTGGCCCGCACTGATCGTTGCTCCACTGATTGTTGGTTTAATCGGTGCAGGAGTTGAACGATACGGTTTACGCTCTGTGCATAAGTATGGTCACATACCTGAACTGTTGTTTACGTTTGGCTTATCGTATGTGATTGTTGAGTTAGTGCAGTTGATCTGGGGTCGTGCTGCTGTCCCCTATAAAATTCCGGCAGAACTCGATGGTCCTCTATTCACCTTATTCACCTCTGCCTTTCCTATTTATCGCGGCTTTATGATGTTGGTTGCGATGTTGATGCTTGCTGCTATTTATTTAGTGTTAAAACATACGCGTATTGGTTTAGTGATTCAAGCTTCACTCACGCATCCTGATACTGTCGAAGCATTAGGACACAATGTACCGCGAGTGTTTATGTTGGTGTTTGGTGGTGGTTGTGCACTTGCAGGTTTAGCTGGTGTAATCGGAGGTAATGCCTTTGTTACTGAGCCTGCGATGGCAGGTACGGTCGGTAGCATTATTTTTGTGGTGGTGGTGGTGGGTGGTATGGGTTCTTTATCAGGTGCTTTACTCGCATCTATCTTGATCGGTCAGATACAAACATTTGCAGTCGCGTTGGATTGGTCTTTACTCACTTTAGCAAAGTTGATGGGTGTTTCAGTAGCAGCTGATACCACTAGCTATAGGTTGCTCTCACTGACTTTATCTGAGATGGCACCTATCCTTCCTTATCTACTGCTGTTATTAGTTTTAATCTTCAGGCCTAAGGGCTTGCTTGGTAATCGAGAGGGCTAAAGCATGCACGCATTACGCCCCATAGAATTTAAGCCACTCAATTTAGGACGCTGGTTAGTTTGGACTGCGTTTGTCTTGATGTTGATGGTAGCACCGAAGATTTTTACCTCAGGTAGTGCGTTGTCCATTTTGTCCCAAATGGGAACGGTGATGATTTTTGCGCTGTCTTACAACATGCTACTTGGCCAAAGTGGCATGCTCTCTTTTGGACATGCTGTGTATTCAGGTCTTGGTGCTTTCTTTGCGATACATGCGATCAACTATGCAGGTAATGGTGTGTTGCCCATACCCTTATCACTGATTCCTTTAGTTGGTGGTTGTGCAGGTTTAATCTTTGGTGTGCTATTTGGTTATGTTACGACCAAACGTTCTGGTACGACGTTTGCAATGATTTCACTTGGCATCGTTGAATTGGTTTTTGCTTGTTCACTCATGTTTCCGGGATTTTTTGGCGGGGAAGGTGGTGTAGCGGGCAATCGTGTGATTGGTAAGCCTTTATTTGGTATTAGTTATGGACCACAGATTGAGGTTTATTACTTGATCGCGTTTTGGTTATTCATTAGTACGGTGGGTATGTTTGCGATTGCGCATACACCATTAGGTCGTATTGCAAATGCAGTGCGTGACAATCCAGAACGTGTGGAATTTATAGGCTATAACACACGTCGCGTACGTTATTTCATGTTGATCTTGTCAGCATTTTTTGCAGGTATCTCAGGCGGTTTATCTGCCATTAATTTTGAAATTGTGAGCGCTGAAAATGTTAGCGTTCTGCGTTCAGGCGGTGTGCTTTTATTTACCTTCATAGGTGGTATAGGATTTTTCTTTGGTCCTATGCTAGGTGCTATCGTTGGACTTCTCCTGACGGTTTTACTTTCTGAATTCACTAATGCGTGGCAGCTTTATCTAGGTGTATTTTTCATTTGCATTGTGATGTATGCGCCTGGAGGTTTGGCGAGTTTGATTATGATGACTGTGAGCGTCATTGCACACAAAAAATTTAAACGGATTTTTCCTGCATTACTCGTTGTTAGTGTTGCTTCTTTAGTCGCCTTATCAGGTGCGGTGATGTTAATTGAAATGATGTATCACGTTACATTAGAGTCTGCCAATGGTTCGACCACAAAATTAATGGGCTATGTTGTCGATACAGCAGTGCCTACGCCGTGGATTATGGCGAGCTTGTTATTCTTACTTGGTGTGATTGCAGTGTACTTTACGCGCAAACCATTTTTTGCGGTGTGGGGTGATGTGAATGCTGAAATTGAGCATGCAATGAAAGGTGTCCAGTGATGACAGCCTACGCTCTCGAGATAGCTAATCTACGCAAGAGTTTCGGTAATTCTGAAATTATTCGCGGTATTAATTTGCAAGTAAAAAAAGGTGAGCGCATCGCCATCATTGGTCCTAATGGTGCGGGTAAATCGACTTTATTTAATTTAATTTCCGGAAGATTTTTTCCTAGTGAAGGGGAAATTTTTCTTAACGGTCAGCAAATTGGTGGCTTAGCGCCATATGAAATTAATCGACTTGGTTTGTCGCGTAGTTTTCAAATCACGAATATTTTTCATCAGCTTTCAGTATTTGAAAATCTACGCTGTGCTGTGTTGTGGTCTTTAGGCTATCGCTATTCATTCTGGCATAAGCTGAGTGCTTTAAAAGATGCGCGTGAACAAGCCGAGCAAGTAATGGAAGCAATTGGTTTAGGTTGGCGTAGTCAAACTCCTGCGGGTTTACTCACCTATGCAGAGCAACGTGCACTTGAAATAGGGATCACGATTGCTGGTGGTGCTGATGTGATTTTGCTAGATGAGCCTACTGCCGGTATGAGTCGTTCGGAATCAGATGCAGCTGTTGAACTGATTAGTAAAGTCACGCAAGACAAGACACTGCTTATGGTTGAGCATGATATGAGTGTGGTGTTTGGCTTAGCTGATCGTATTGCCGTTGTGGTCTATGGCGAGGTGTTGGCTTGTGATACACCGCAAGCGATACGACAAAATACAAAAGTGCAAGAAGCCTATCTCGGTGGTCATGCTCCAGTAGAGGTGCAGGAATGAGCGCACTATTAGAAATCAAAGATCTGCATGCTTACTATGGCAAAAGCCATGTGTTACATGGCGTGAATTTGCATGTAGGTAAAGGTGAGATTGTTAGTTTATTAGGACGCAATGGTGTAGGGCGTTCTACTATGGTTAAAGCCGTGATGGGTCAAGTGGATGTGACGGGAAGCATAGAATTTAATGGTGCTTCTGTGGTTGGTTTACCTGCTTTTAAAATTGCTCATCTTGGTTTAGGTTATGTACCTGAGAACCGTGATATTTTTCCTACTCTGACGGTTGAACAAAATCTTTTGCTAGGCGTGAAAAAAGGTAAACAATCGCGTTGGTCTTTAGCAGATATGTATACGATGTTTCCGCGGTTACAGGAACGTCAACACGTTCAAGCTGGAGTGCTGTCAGGCGGTGAACAACAAATGCTGACTTTGTGTCGTACTTTAATGGGTGATCCTGATCTGATTATGATCGATGAACCAACTGAAGGTCTGGCACCAAAAATTGTTGATTTAGTTGCTGAGTATTTAAAGGCTCTTAAAGAGCGCGGGATTTCGATTTTATTAGTCGAACAAAAATTGGCGATTGCTTTAGAAATTTCTCAGCGTGTGTATGTGATGGGACATGGCATGATCGTTTTTGAAGGCACGCCGGATGCATTACGCGCTAATCAAGCTATTCGTAAAGAGTGGTTAGAAGTCTGAGAATACGTTTGCTTTAGCCAGTGCTTGATTTGATACACTCAAATTTTGTATTATCAGAACCCCAAGCATAAGGGGCGATTGTTTATTATTCAGACATAGGGAAGAGTCACATGAAAAAACAAGCTCGTTTCATACTCGCAGGAGCAGGACTGATTGCAATGTTCGCTTCGGCATTTGTATCAGCAGAAAATGTCAAAGTTGCATTTATCGATCCTTTGTCTGGCCCTTTTGCGCCAGTAGGTCAAAACCTTTTACGCAGCTTTCAAATGACTGCAGAAATCGCGAACAAAGATAAATGGGCGCCAGGTCATACGATTGAAGTGGTTGGATTCGATAATAAAGCGAGTCCACAAGAATCGCTTACTGTTTTAAAGAGCGCAATTGATCAAGGTTTTCGTTACATTGTTCAAGGTAATGGCTCTGGTGCTGCCGGTGCGTTGATTGATGCGATTAATAAGCACAATGAACGCAATCCTGGCAAAGAAATTATCTTTTTAAATTATGCTGCGGTTGATCCTGATCTCACCAATAGTAAATGTAGCTATTGGCATTTTCGTACTGATGCAAATTCAGATATGAAAATGGAAGCCATGACTAGTTATTTAGCCAAAGATCCTAAGGTTAAAAAGGTTTACATCATTGGTCAGAATTATGCGCATGGCCAGCAAGTGACTCGTGCAGCAAAAGAATATCTCAAGCGTAGAAGACCTGATATTGAAATCGTAGGCGACGACTTGCATCCTATCGGTAGCGTGAAAGACTTTTCACCTTATGTTGCAAAAATCAATGCTTCAGGTGCAGACACTGTTATCACCGGTAATTGGGGATCAGATTTAGCACTGCTGATTAAAGCAGCACGTGAATCGGATTTAAAAGCGAAGTTCTATACTTATTATGCTTACACCACAGGTGTACCAACTTCTATGGGTGCTTCTGGTGTCGATCATGTGAAATATGTTGGTACCTGGAATGTGAACAACGAAGGTTTGCAGGGCAAAGAAATAGTCACTGCATTTAAGAAAAAATATAATGATGATTATTATGCAGTGACTGTTTACACTGCATTGCAATTGCTGAGCAATGGTATTAAGCAAGCCAACTCAACGGATCCTGTCAAAGTTGCCCCTGCTATGGAAGGTCAGCGCTTTAAGACTTTAAATGGTGAAGTGGAAATGCATAAATCAGATCATCAAATGCAGCAGCCTATGTATGTGGCTACTTGGGTTAAAACCAATGGCAAAGATGTGAAATTTGATCAAGAAAACACTGGCTATGGCTGGAAAACTGAACAGCGTATTGAACCTTATGTTGCTGCTCAGCCTACGACTTGCAATATGAAACGTCCATCATAAATTTAGTTTAAGTTAAAATTAGTTAGCTTTAGTTATTTTCTAAGCCAGAGATTTGCTGATGCAGATCTCTGGCTTTTTGTTTTTCTGATCTGATAAACACTGCAGACACAATTTGTTTGCTTGTGATAGTGGGCTCTTTGCCACACTCAGTAAGCAAAGCTAGACAATAAAATTGCAATCCCTAGAATCGCCGACTTGATTGAATAGTTTGCTTGTTTGGGGAGTCATACATGCATGTTTGGAGTCGCATAGTTCAACGTACTCACATTAAAACACTGAGCGATAGATGGACACATATAAAGATAAATCATTATGTTTTATTTGTGCTGCTATCGTTCTCTTTAAGTGCTCAGTGTGACACTATAAAAATTGGTTTGACTGGTCCTTTTAGTGGTGGATCCAGTCCCATGGGTGAAAGCATGCGTAATGGTGTGCGACTTGCTGTTGAAGAAATTAATAGCATAGGTGGCATACGCGGAAAACAAATCGAACTCATTGAGCGCGATGATCAAGCCAATAATGAACTAGGTGCGCGGATAGCAGAAGAGCTGACACAAGCTAAAGTTGTCGCATCCATTGGGATAGTCAATACCGGTGTTGGTCTTGCATCGATAGAGCATTACCAAAAAGCACGCATACCATTAATGATAGCAGTCTCAACAGGTACTGCCTTAACGCGAAAATTTTCTCCTCCCACCGCAAAAGAAAATTTTATTTTTCGTGTCTCTCCAACTTTAGATCTGGAAGCAAAAATACTGGTTGCTGATCTTAAGAAGCGAGGATTATTTAAGATCGCCATTCTTGCAGACACCACACCATATGGAGATGCTGGTTTAAATGCATTTTCAGAACAATCTCGACTCGCAGGTTTAAATCTTGTTGCGCAGTTGCGCTTTAAGGTAGGGGATACCGATATGAGTTATCAGCTCCGGCAAGCACGTAGCGAGGGTGCACAAGCTTTAATCGCATGGGGTATAGGTCCAGAGTTAGCAACCATCGCACGTGGAATTCATAATTTGAATTGGCATGTTCCGTTATTAGGTAGCTGGACTTTTTCAATGCGAAATTTCATTGATGGCGCAGGCAGAGCAAGTGAGGGAGCTCTCATGACGCAGACGTTTATTCAAGATGCGGGCTCGACTGTAAAAAATAGTTTTTTGCTTGCTTATAGGCGTAACTTTAAAACCGATATGCTGACTTCCCCTATGAGCGCGGCACAAGCCTATGACGGTATGCATCTGCTAGCACTCGCTATCAGACAAGCGGGCAATCAAGATGGCAATGCCATACGACTCGCATTAGAGAACCTCAACACGCGTTATCAAGGTGTTGTGACTAGTTACGAAAAGCCATTTAGCGCTACCGATCACGACGCCATCACTTCTAATATGCTGGTGATTGGTAAAGTTGTTGGAGGCAGAATTGAGTTCGCTTATCAAGAGGATCAGCAACGTAGTGGCATATTACAAGTGAAGCAAAAATCTAATTGAAATCGACTCATTCGAGGAGGAATAATAAATACGGTCGTGCTTTTCTCATGTATAGTATCTTGTTAGAAATTAAAATTCTGTTGCAATTATTAAAATCGCCTGGAGACAAGATCTATGAGTGCTGCTTACGAAAAGCATGATGCAGTTGCCGTCATTACCCTAAATAACCCCCCTGTAAATGGCTTAGGTTTCGCAACAAGAAGCGCCATAGTTGCTGGTATTCAGCAAGCGCAAGATGATCCATCGATCAAAGCCATCGTGATCATTGGAGCAGGGAAGGCATTCTCCGGTGGCGCAGATATTCGTGAATTTAATACACCCAAGGCTTTGCAAGAGCCTTCACTGCATACCGTAATCAAGGTTATTGAAAACTCTGAAAAACCAGTAGTCGCAGCTATCCATGCAGTCGCTATGGGTGGCGGTCTGGAATTAGCGATGGGATGTCACTATAGAGTTGCCTTAGCCGGTGCGCAGATCGCACTACCTGAAGTAAAGCTAGGCATCTTACCTGGAGCAGGTGGCACCCAACGCTTACCTCGTGTTGTTGGTTTAGAGACGGCACTCAATATGATCGTTTCAGGCACATCAGTTTCATCAGAAAAATTAGCAGGTACAAAATTATTTGATCAAATGATAGAAGGTGATTTGCTAGCAGGCGCACTCACATTCGCAAAGAAAATTGCAGATGCACGTCCTTTACCCAAAGTGAGTGATATAAAAATTACTTATCCTAACCCTGATGGCTATCTGCAGTTTGCCCGTAACGCTGTAAGAACTGTCGCTGGTCCTTTTCCTGCCCCATTAAAATGTATTGATGCTATTGCAGCTGCCATTTCCTCAAAAAACTTTGATGATGGGTTGAAAATTGAACGCGACTTATTTATAGAGTTAGTTCAAACCACAGAATCGAAAGCATTGCGCCATGCATTTTTTGGTGAGCGAGCAGCGAGCAAAATAACCGATGTTCCAGCGGACACTCCTTTGCGAGAAATTAAATCTGCAGCAGTAATCGGTGCGGGCACCATGGGTGGGGGCATAGCGATGAATTTCGCTAATGCCGGCATTCCTGTAAAAATTCTAGAAATGAAACAAGAGGCACTCGACAAAGGTGTGGCCACAATTCGTAAGAATTACGAAAATTCCATGAAAAAAGGCAAGCTGACTCAGGAGAAACTCGATCAGCGCATGAGCATGATTAGCACAACAATGTCTTATGCTGATTTAGGCAGTGCTGATATTGTGATTGAAGCTGTGTTTGAAGATATGGGTGTAAAAGAACAAGTCTTTAAACAATTAGATGCAGTCATGAAGCCAGGTGCCATCCTTGCATCAAACACTTCCACATTGGATGTAGACAATATCGCTGCATTTACTAAACGTCCTCAAGACGTAATCGGAACCCATTTCTTTAGTCCGGCTAACGTCATGAAATTACTAGAGATCGTGCGTGGAGCGAAGACAGCTAACGATGTGTTGGCAACAACCATGGCTCTTGCGAAGAAAATCAAGAAAACTGGCGTAATTTCTGGTGTCTGTGATGGATTTATTGGTAACCGTATGGTTGAACAATATATACGTCAAGCCGGATTTTTACTCGAAGAAGGGTGTTTACCAGAGCAAGTAGATAAAGCAGCAGAAAAATTTGGTTTTGCTATGGGACCTTTCCGTATGAGTGACCTTGCTGGTAATGATATCGGTTGGTATATTCGTAAACGCCGTTATATAGAAAAGCCAGAAGTCACCTACTCTAAAGTAGCGGATCTCTTGTGTGAAAAAGGGCGTTTTGGACAGAAAACTTCTGCAGGATGGTATGACTACAAAGCAGGTGATCGTAAAGCGTATCCTTCCAAAGAAGTAAACGATATGATCCTCGATCACGCTAAGAGTCTTGGTTTAGAGCGTAAAAAAATAAGCGATCAGCAAATTGTTGAAAGATTAGTTTATGCACTGGTAAACGAAGGGGCGTTTATTTTAGAAGAGGGCATCGCTATGCGAGCTTCTGATATCGATATGGTGTATCTAACTGGTTATGGATTTCCTCTGTTCCGAGGCGGTCCTATGTTTTATGCAGATACCGTAGGTTTATCTAACGTAGTAAACAGCATTAAGCAATATGCCAAAGGACATCATGGCGAGGCTTGGAAGGTCGCGCCTTTGCTAGAAAAACTCGCTCATGAAGGAAAAGCATTTAATCTATGACTTAATGTGAATAAGTGATTCAAAGGTAAGAGAAAAGCACTGCAAATTTGCAGTGCTTTTTTTATGAGTGGTTGTGAAAATAAAACAAAATTTTGAATTCTTAACGATACATTATGAATAAATATTAAAAATCAAAGAAAAATTTAAGAAAATTGATAAAAAATTAGGGATATTTATTATTAACTGCAAAGTTAATTTGGATATGCTTCTTAAGAGTCGTTACTGAAATTCAGCTCATTCTGAAATTTAATAAGGACTCTCTCTATGAATAAGTTTAAATCCTATAAAAATCTACTCACTTTTTTATTTTGTTTATCTCCACTCATCATATCAGCTCAAACAACAACCTCGGCAAATCTGGAAGTCACAGCAACAGTTCAATCAGCCTGCAAAATTAGCACCGAACCTCTAAATTTTGGAAATTATGATCCCTTAAGTACCGATGATCTTAATGCGCAAGGCGCAGTAGTAATGAATTGTGTTGCTGGAGTAGCACCAAAAATTTACTTAGGCCGTGGAATAAATTTTAAAGATGGTGATCGCCAGATGTCAGGGCCTAATGGTGAATTACTAAAATATAAGTTATTTCAACCTGATAGCACTTTATCTGGACAAGGTTGTACTTCGAAAATCACAGAATGGAAAGACAGTGGAAATAATCGATTAATAACGATAGCCAGTACCATCACAGGTACTAGAAGATATGCTGTATGTGGAGTTATCCCTAAGAACCAATCACCGACTGAAGGCGCATATTCTGATACTGTCGTTGCACGATTTGATTTTCTTCCATGAATAAAATTGTGATTATTCTTAAAAATATTTTAGAAAAGACTGAGAATAATTATTTTTATCCAATAAAAATATTAAGCTATTTTTTAATTTTAATGAGCTTGCCCTACTTAAGTTGGGCAGGCTCTTTTTACATAGTGCCTACTAAAGGTGAATTATCAGAAGACTCAAAATACATAGTTTTTGAAGTTAAAAATGCCAGTGAAAATACTTCCACTATACAAATTCAAACTATGTCATGGGAAATTCAAAATGGAGAGGATGTAGTAAAGCCAACTAAAGATATTATCGCCACTCCAGTAATAGTAAATATCAAACCAAATACAAAACAAATAATACGAGTAGGTTTAAATAGAAATCCAGATAAAGAAGAAGAATTTTTTTATAAATTATTAATAAAAGAAATTCCTCGTTTAAAAAAGACGGAAATAAACGAAGCGCAGATCACGATTGAATTTTCAATACCAATTATTCTAAAAGCTAATGAAAACACAAAAACAAAATTAAACATACAAGCAGAAATATTATCAAATGAAACGCTTAGTTTGGAAATAGAGAATCAAGGTAAAAAACATGAAATCTTAAAATCTGTTGTGATTAAAAATAAAGATATAGAAGTAAAAGAAATATATAAGCGGCATGTATATTTTCGACCAAAAGAAAAAAATTTAATTCATTTAAAAATTAATAGTCTAAAAAATATAGAAAATCAATTGAAAATAATATTAGAAACAGAAAACGGAAATATAGAATCCGATGTTAATGCGTTCAATAAATAGGCATGTAAATTGGATTTTATTTTTTACGTTAATTTTTTCAAAAAATATATTTTCGGCTGAGTTTGATTCGCAGATTGCCGTGGCGGAATTGGAGAATAAAAAAAATGAAAAGCTTCTTTTGAGTTTAACTATCAATGAACAATTAATTAATGCAGGAGCAATACTGATTAAAGATTTAAATGGAAGTTTATTAATATCTAAAAATGACTTAAAAAAATCCAGAGTAAATTTACAAGATGTAAATTTTATTAAAATAGAAAATGATGAATATAGTGATTTATCTAATTTTAAAAATATAAAAATTGATTTTGATGTAAATAATCAAAGTATTAAAATATTTTTAGATGAAAGTCATTTTTTAAAAACACAATTTACAAATAAAAATGAATTTCAAATTGATGCATCAAGAAATAACTCAGGAATATTTTTGAATTATGATATTTATTCTGAGTTTTATAGTGCTAGAAATTCTCTCTCTGGATTATTTGAAATTGGTGGTGGATTAAAACAAGGACTTTTGACTAGCAATCTAGCTTACTTGCAGCGCGAAGAAAATAGAGAAATTATCAGACTGGATAGCACATATAGGATGGATATCCCTGAAAAAATGACGACATTACGTTTAGGAGATGCCATCACTCAGCCTGCAACAACTTTGGGTCGACCAGTTAGATTTGGTGGCATTCAATACGGTACTAATTTTCAGCTGCGACCAGGATTTTTAACTATTCCATCTGCAACAATCAACGGCCAAGCAGGGCTGCCATCTACAGTAGAACTGTTTGTTAACAATGTTTTGCAAAGCAAAAGAGAAATACCTCCTGGACCATTTGCAATAAGTGGAATTCCTTTATTGTCCGGCAATGGACAAGTGCAAATGGTAGTTACAGATTTGACCGGCAGGCAAACTGTTATAAATCAGCCTTTTTATTCTAGCTCAAGTTTATTAGCGCAAGGACTTAGTAATTATTCTATTGAAATTGGAAAATTAAGAAATAATTTTGGAGTTGAAAGTCAAGATTATGGCAAAGAATTTATCGCATCGAGTTATCGATTAGGAGTACTCAATAATCTTACGGTTGAAGCATCTACACAATTACAGCATAAAGACTATATTGGACTTCAGGGAGCGGCTACCACTACATTCGCGGATATTGGATTAATTAGCTTTGGTACGGCTTTTAGTAGAACACCAATTGGTAATGGCACACAAAAAGTCTTGTCATTTGAAAGATGGTTGGGAAAATTTGGCATGGGATATAGACAAGAGTGGTCTGATGAAAAATATAGGCAACATGGTATTGATGATAAATTCACTGCTAAGAGTCTGCAAAGTTTAAATTTTTCATATTACCTCGACAATATTGGAAGCCTTAGCGTCAGTGGAATTCAGCAAGCCTATTCCGACTCCATAACAAATAATATAGTTAGCTTAACCTTTAGCACTACTAAAAAGAATTGGGGAAATTTTTTATTATCATTTTTCTCATCTAGATCAGAAAATAGTGGTAATTCAACTATAAATAATAGCGCTAGTATTTTTTGTATATTGCCTCTTGAAAGAGGTAATAGCACTAGCTTAATGCATATCAAAAATATGAATAGTAATCAAAATGATCAAACTATTCTTCAATACAATCGTAATATTCCAAAATACGCAGGCATAGGCTATAGACTGCAAACGGGAATTAATGCAGCCAATCAAGTTGCAGTAGAGGGTAGAAGTGATAAAGGAATTTTGAGACTAGAAGCAGCTGAATTAAATGGGCAGAGTAGTGCGCGATTAGGAATTTCCGGATCTGTCGTTAAATTTAATGATCATTATTTCATTTCTCAGCGTGTGAATGATAGTTATGGAGTAGTCGATACCAATGGCATTAAAAATGTAAGAGTCTATGTAGACAATCAAAGCTACACAAAAACGAATGAACTTGGTATTGCTTTTATCCCAAGATTGCGATCATTCTCAAAAAATTATATCAGTATTGAACAATCAGATTTGCCCTTGGATGTAGAAATTGAAAGTTTAGTCATGCAACCTGTACCAGCATGGCGATCAGGCATATTTATAAATTTTCCAATTAAAAAAATAAAGCCAGTTACTTTTCAATTAAAAAAAGAAAATAGTGAATTCATCCCAGTAGGATCATCAATAAAATTAAATGGCATCGATGTGGATAGCTTAGTTGGTTATGAAGGTCAGGTTTATCTCACTAATCTACAAGAAACCAATCAGTTAGAAGTCAATTTTCATTCTGGGCAGTGCAGAGCAGAAATTCAATTAGAAAAATATGCTGAGAAAATGCCTGATCTAGGCGAGATTATTTGTAAGAATTTTAAGCATTAAGTATATAACTTATAAAATCCTATTCTAATGAAAAAATTTTTTATCACTTTAAAAATTCTATATTTAGGATTGACATTAAGTAGTAATGCATTTGCTCTTGATTGTGATTTTACAAATCTAATTGGTGGAAAAATTCTCTTAAATTTCGGTCTTTATAATCCCTTAGAAGCCAATGCCTTACAGATCTCCACTGATATAAATTTCGAATGTGGGCCCGATATAATTTTCGTTGCTCCATATACGATTAATCTAACTATTACAGGTGGAACAACACAAAATGGAGTAAGAGTAATGCCTGGCCCATTAGGTAAAAATCTAAAATTTATTATAGCTTCTGATCAACGATGCTTGAATGAAATAAAAAATAATATAGTTTTTTTTACTCGCACTGATCAATTTCCAAGAAAAAGAAATTACAGAGTTTCAATCTTCGGCTATGTACCTCCTGACCAAGATGTTGCTGTTGGTCAATATGTTAGTAATCTAACAGCGGTTATTTCGACCAGAATAGGAAGATAAAAATTTAATTTAATTTATTTACTAATTTTCATATGGCTATCTTCAGAAATGAGATAGCCATTTTTCTTATTATTTTTTGTTAATTTTATTTATTAGGAACTTTCTGTTGTTTTTTTTTACTTAACGCCAAACAAAACCAGTGATTGAGGAAAACTTTATGTCTATTAACCTTCAAAAGTTCCAAATAATGATGGAGGAGGTTGGCCCTGAAGTCAGCGATATTGAGACAGTTATACAAAACGAAGATAGGGATTGGGCAATCCAGTTCGAAGATCAAACAATAGTGACCCTAGAGTGGGCTGATAACCCTGACAAGGTTGTTTTGAGCACAATTCTTGGCAAACCTACACAGAAAAATCAGCTTTCAGTTTATGAGACCTTGCTTTGCTATAACTTACTTTGGCGCGATACCGGTGGAGTAAAGATGGCATTAGGCGGACCTGAAGGGGAAATATTACTTATTTACGAGATGTATATTCAAGAAACAAACCTGAATGAATTTAAAACAGTACTACTGAATTTTTTAAATATTGCCAAAGTCTGGGAAGTATTTATTCAATCTGAAGATAGTTCTATGAATGAAACTGAGCATGATTCATTAGATATGCTTAACTTTAGTGCTTAGTCTAATTTGACATTCTGAAAGGCGAGAAATGAGCTTTCAACCAATAAATAGTTCGGCTTTTAATCCTTTAAACCTTGAGATTAATAAGATGGAATCCAGTAAAGAAATTAATTTTATAAGTGTTTTATATGGCGATAAATCTAATGCTGAAGGATTGAAGTCAACTTTGATATTAACTAAGAATTTGGCCTCTAGTGCTTCTAAACATTCTGCTAATGAAAAATTAACTCAAGATTGAATATCATGAATACAGTTAACGATAAAATCCAAGATCTTATTTCGCAAATCGGTCCTGTGTTCCCAGACATCGATGCAGTCATACAAACAGAAGATCCTAGCTGGGCAATTCAATTTGTCGATGAGTTGGTTGTGATGATAGAGCAGCTCGAACATCCTGATCGTATGGTGTTTTCTTCTGAGATCGGGACAGTTGCAGACGATCAAGAGCTACCTGTTTATGAAGCTTTACTCTGCTATAACTTGCTTTGGAAAGATACTGGTGGGGTAAAAATAGGGTTGGCCGGTCCTAAGGGAATCTTGATAGTCACCACTGAATTACTTTTAGATGGCTTGACCTTAATGACATTTCAAGAAGCACTTACTAATTTCACCAATATTGCGAAGTCATTAGGTAAATATGTTGTTCGAGATAAGAAAAATCCTTCTTCGCTACCCAATGTCAATTCCCATAGTTTGCATCTACAAGCATAAACAAAGTTAGACGGGCAGTAGTCAAAGAGTCTTCAATAGTAGAGAGAGTATTTCTTAACAATGAATGTTGTATCTCAATCCTTAACTTTACATAATACAAATTATGCGTTTGAAGGATGAGAATATTTTACTAAAAGAGAAATTTAAATATTCGTAAAAACAGCCATCACAGTCTTATGCAAACTTCCATAGATTGAAGAAATTAAGAATTATAAATCTCTACAATTGAATAAATCAGCTAAGAATTAACGCCACAAATACATTTTAAGTAATTGATTTTATGAGGTTAATTATAGTAACTTAAGGATTAACTTCAAGCTTGTAAAATCAAAAAAGATAGTCGTTTTAACGATTCACCCAGCCCCCACAAACAGGGAAAATTTGACCTACAAAACAATTAGCATGCTCACTTGCTAAGTAAGCAACAAACATAGCATCTTCACGTGCACTGACTAAACGTCCAAGGGGAACTTCACGTTTTAGACGTTCTTGAAATGCAGGATTTTCCTGTACCTCTGAAGGGAAATATGTGGGGTTATCAACAAAGTTTTGCGCTATACCATTTACTTGGATTTGCTTAGAAGCGAGCTCAATTCCTGCTGCCTGTATAAAAGCTAGTTGAGCTCCTCGAGCCGCACTATAAGTAGAAGATCGCTTTATTCCACGTAAAGCTGATGCGCTACCAATCAAAATAATCTTACCGTGACCTCTAGCAAGCATCTGCGGTAGAACGGCTTTAAACAGCCTTGGTATGGGATCAACCATGTGGGAAAAGGCATTATTCCACTCGCTATCCTCGATATTAGACACTGCTGTAGTCGGCGCTGGAATACCCAAATTAAGCAACATAATATCAACGACACCTGACTCTTGAATCAATTCCGCAGGTCGTGAAGGATGATCTAGAGCGCTAGTGTCAGCTAAAACAGTCGCCCCTAGTTCCTGAAATACCTCACATAAAACCGGACCCATAAAGTCATTCGACTGCGTGATAAGTACGCGCTTCTTTGAAAAATCTAATGGATTCATTTCATCTCCAACATTTTGGTACGGCAACTATGCCAGAAGAAAAACAAACGTGATAGACCTTAAAACATTAAGAAAACTCATTTAGTTCTTGGTAAATCTATCGAAACACTCTTCTAAAATTTTCTAAAGAGAAATAAATAAGGTCAAATAATCAAAAAATATGATCGATTAAAAGATATCCCATACAAAAAATGAGCGTTCAAGAATGAACCGTTACTGATTAACGGCAATTATATGTACGTAATGTTCATAATCAAATCATGAATCATTGATTTAGCCCATTATGAAAACATCATTCTTAAGCTCAAAAAATTAACTACGGAGATAACCATGGACAAAACAACAGGAATAAACAGGACTAGTACATCAAATCCTTCACAATCAAAAAATCAATCAAAGCAAATCAATGAAGTAAGTTGAGTTGTAGAAACTCTTAGGAAGATGGTTTAGCGCAATAAGACTAGCTCGGTTTCTTCAAGAAAACACCATTCACCGAGCTCCAGTTCTAGATGTTGCAGAGTGAGTTCACCGATAGCAATGCGAGTTAAGGCAGTACAGTGATTTCCAGCAGCAGCAAGCATACGTTTAACTTGATGATATTTACCCTGTTCAAGAATAATCTCACATTGATATTCACCTATTTGCTCACAAGAGATTGCAGCCAAGGGAGCCGGTTCATCATGTAATTGCACACCACTCTTTAGTTGTGCAATCAAATTTTCAGTGACAGGCTCAAAGGTAGTAGCTACATAGCGTTTAGGCACATGTCGTTTGGGAGAAGACTGCGCATGAATAAAAGCGCCATCATCGGAAAGTAATAACAAACCTGTCGTGTCATGATCCAATCGACCTACAGGTTGTACATCTCGCCAACTAAATTGTTCAGGCAAGATAGTCAACACACCTGGGTGATGACTGGGTTTACGTGAACATTCCATATCAGGTGGTTTATGCAAAGCGATATACACATGCTCGCGATATAACCATTCTTCATCAAATAAAGAGAAGATAAGCTTAGTCGTTTCAAATACGGCTTTGAAATCAGTAATCACTTGGCCTGCTATAGAGACTTCGCCATCGGTGATCAGTTGGCGACACCATTTGCGGCTGCCAAATCCTTGTGACTGAAGTATGCGGTCTAGACTTAATTCGCTCATGGCGGCACTCTACCAGAGAGTGCGCCACCTTGCGAAAACCAGCGTAGTAACTAACTTATTACCTAGACATACTAGGTTGTGAGTTAGCGTCCTTTTCTCTTAATTTTTTATCATTACCGTAAGAGCCTGCTGGATTTGAATTACTTGCTGCACCAGGGGTGTTATAACTTGACCCAGCACCACCTACGTTAGAAGAATCAGATTGTGATTTTTGTAAAGGCGATCGTAATCCGTCACCTGCGCCAGAGCTACCTTGTCCCGCTCCTCCAGATGCGCCTGAAGAAGACTTCGATTTATGATGACTGCGTAGTTTTTTATTTCTCTCGCCCGATCTAACCTGCTCCTCTTTACCGGATGAGCCAGAAGATCGATCATCTTGATTTGAAATTTCCTGTGCTTTGCGTTCAACTTCAGCCGCGCGTGCAGGATCAGTGCTTTCACTCACCGTTGCAGACACACTTACATCACTTTGAGCCCATGCAGTACAGCAGCCTAGCGATAACAAAATTGAAACCGTATATTTTTTCATCAGAACCTCTCTCATCAATATATCGTTGATCATGCGTAGTAGTCTGCATTGATGAAAACATAGCTTCTAACATCAAACTTTGATTTCACCCAACAAGAGAACTGACAAAATAAAAAGCATCATCATCATTGATAAGCGACACAAAACCAATGGTAATATATTTTTATTACATGATAAGACTGAGAGTCGCCTTGCTAGAGAAGGCTAATAAGATAACGAGGAAAGACAACGTAAAGATTAATTTGCAGTAGCAAACAAAGTATGAAAATTTGCAGAGGTGATACGTGCTAACTCATCAACAGAAACACCTTTTAGATCTGCTAAATACTCAGCCACATGTTTCACAAAACCAGGCTCATTGGTTTTGCCTCGCATTGGGACAGGTGCAAGATAAGGAGAATCTGTTTCAATCAACATGCGCTCCAAAGGAACATGACGCGCGACCTCTTGTAAATCTTTTGCATTTTTAAATGTGACGATGCCAGAAAATGAGATATAAAATCCCATCTCCATCGCAGCTACTGCAACAGGCAGTGATTCAGTAAAACAATGCATAACACCGGCAACGCCACCTTCATGAACACTGGCTTTTTCTTCCTCTAAGATACGCAAAGTGTCTTCTGAAGCAGCGCGTGTATGAATAATCAGCGGTTTGGCTGATGCGCGTGAAGCTCGTATATGCACGCGAAATCTTTCACGCTGCCATTCAAGATCACCTTTCAAACGAAAGTAATCCAGACCAGTTTCACCAATCGCAATCACCTTAGGATGCTGTGATAATTCAACTAATTGATCTACAGTGGGCTCTGCAGTTTCTTCATAATCGGGATGCACACCAACGGAAGCATAAACTTGAGGATGCGCCTCTGCCATAGCGCGTATTTCTGGAAATTTATCTAACTCCACTGAGACGCACAAAGCATGACTGACCTGATTTTCAGCCATCTTGGCGAAAAGTGCAGGTAAGCGTTCTGAGAACTCAGGGAAGTTAATATGGCAATGGGAATCGATAAACATAGCGCTATTATACTTTCTCAACGCGCAACTGATCTTCCGCCAAGAAGTAAAAATTAAATCGTATGCGTCGCTCTCGATGAAGCAAGCGCAGTACCCAGTATTTCTTCAATACGCAGACGTATTCTACGACCGGCATCATCATCAGGAAATTGCAAACCTACACCTTGGGTTCGATTATGACCCGCTCCCGCAGGCGTTATCCAAGCCACCTTACCTGCAACCGGGTAGCGATGCTCATCCTGCATTAAAGACAATAAAAGAAAAATTTCATCGCCCAAATGACAAGATTTAGTCGTTGGGACAAAGAGTCCGCCATTTTGCAAAAAAGGCATATAGGCGGCATACAAGGCAGCACGTTCACGAATAGTTAAAGACAAAACTGCAGGGCGAGTTGGTACAGATTCTGGAACAGCAGATGAAGTAGACATGGCGATCTTAAGAATGTGAAGAAGGTCTGCTCACATTTGTGTGCATCACATCACATCGTGAAGCGGCAAGTAACTGAAATGTATTATCTGTTTCAGGCGACCACTTCAGGACTGAATAAGCGCACATAATCGAGCAGCATGTTCTCAATAAAAAGACGAGCCGATAAAGAATGATCGGATACTGCTCGTCTTTCCCCTGCATCACGTAAGGCTTGCTGCAAGCGGGTCAGTGGAATCTGTTTTGCTAACGACAGTAAGCTTGTTGCATGACGTGGGTAGTAGCGTACCTTGCCAGTGAGCTTCATTAAGAAAAGATCGTATAACCAACGCTGTTGGCATGACACTAAGCTTGTTAAAGGTACTTTTTGTAGTCGCTCCGCTACGACTAAAGCCTTAGCCCTATCCGGACGTGTAAATTGCGTGAGTAATTCTTCATGACCTGCTTCATCACCTGATTGTGCAGCCAACAAAGCAGTCAGAGGTGCACCGCCCTGCTCAGCTAACCATTTATCAGCGTCAGTGAGTCCTTGTTGTTCTAACCAGTGCGTTGCAGCGTTTGAGTCTGGAAGTCCCAAAGCAAAACTCTGACAACGTGAACGTATAGTGGGGAGTAAACGATCATAGCGATGACTTACCAATAAAAATAAGCTATTCGGAGGTGGTTCTTCTAATGTTTTTAGTAAAGCATTGGCAGAAGCACCATTCAATGCCTCTGCGGGATAAAGCAAGATCACACGTAAACCTGCTCTATGGGTGGAGACATTCATAAACGTCGCTAAACCACGTATT
This sequence comes from Bordetella parapertussis, assembly GCA_945883145.1. GTDB lineage: Bacteria > Pseudomonadota > Gammaproteobacteria > Burkholderiales > Burkholderiaceae_D > Pernthalerella. Next base: position 38,983 of record CAMCXB010000008.1, read on the forward strand.
TGCTCTATACGTATCTCTTTAGAAGGATTGCGTGTCGCAGTTTTTTTACCGCTAGATTCTTCATCTGATTCAGTTGATGACTCAGCATCTTCAGCATCAAGAATTTCAGGTCGCACACGACGATAATCAGGATGACTATATTGACTAAACCATCCACAGGCTTCACATTCACCACAAGCAAATGCCTCCATCGTGGGACGTTCACATAACAGTGACTGAGCAAAATTTTCTGCAAAATGAACTTTGCCCGATCCTTCTTGGCCGTGCAATAAAATAGCATGCGGCAACCGTGTACGAAATTGCTGTAAACGTTGCCAATCATCTTGCTGCCATGGATAAATCATAGTTGCCACATAAAATTAATAGGTTGCGCCACGCTGTGATCAGCGTTGTTGAATGAGACGCTGAATAATTTTTTCAACTTCATGACGCACAGTCTCTAAAGGCTGAGTAGAGTCAATCATACGTATGCGATTTGGAAATTGTGCCGCTCTTTGTAAATACACATCTCTAGTCGCAGCAAAAAAATCACTCTTTTCTTGTTCAAACTTATCTAACACTCTTTCAGCATCTAAACGCTGACGTGCCACATCAATCGGTACATCAAACAATAAAGTAAGATCAGGCTGTAAATCAGGATGCACCCAATGTTCAAGTACAGCTAATTTATCTAATGATAGATGCCGACCACCACCTTGATAAGCAAAGCTTGCATCTGTAAAGCGATCAGAAATCACCCATTCACCACGTGCAAGAGCAGGCTCTATGACTTGCGCAATATGTTCACGACGTGCTGCAAACATGAGCAAGGCTTCGGTTTCTAAATGCATAGGTTCTGCTAACAACAGTGCACGCAGTTTTTCACCTAAAGAAGTACCACCTGGTTCGCGAGTTGACACCACAGCATTGCCTGCAGCACGCAATTGCTCGGCAACGCTATTCACATGCGTGGACTTGCCCGCACCATCAATACCTTCAAAGCTAATGAATTTACCGCGCGCCATACTCACATCCTGTTAATGTCATCATATCTTTCAACGCTGATACTGATTCACTGCTTTATTATGATCTGCTAAATTTTCTGAGAACTGACTCGTTCCATCACCACGCGCCACAAAATAAAGATCATTGGTTTTTGCTGGATTTAATGCTGCTTGTAATGCTGCTCTTCCAGGTAAAGCAATTGGTGAAGGCGGTAATCCAACTCGCTTATAAGTGTTATACGGCGTATCAGTGAGTAAATCTTGTTTACGTATGTTGCCATCAAAATTTGCACCCATGCCGTAAATCACGGTTGGATCTGTTTGTAATAACATGCCGCGCTTTAAACGATTCACGAACACAGCAGCAATACGATCACGCTCACTAGGTTTTCCGGTTTCTTTTTCAATAATTGACGCCATAATCAAGGCTTCATAAGGTGTCTTATACGGTAGATCCTCAACCCGCTTAGCCCACTCTTCTTCCAACATTTTTTTCATTCGTCCGTATGCTTGTTCAAAAATCTGTAAATCACTACTGCCGCGAGAAAATTTATACGTGTCGGGATAAAAAAGACCTTCAGCATAAGGATAATCAACACCCAAACGCGCTAATAACTGCGTATCTTCCAGTGCTAATGCATCTTTTTTTAAACCCTCGTGCTTAGATAGCAAGGCACGCATTTGTGAAAACGTCCAACCTTCAATAATGGTGACTGATTCTTGAATTGTATCGCCTCGCACTAGCATCTGAAGTAAAGCTAAGGGCGAGTTACCCGCTGTAAGTCTGTAGGAACCCGCCTTAATGCGATTCGCACGCCCCGAACCTCGCGCTAACACTTCTAATAACAAAGGCTCAGCCGGCACACCCGCTTGATTGACTTGTCGCATTGCGCTGCGCACTCCACTGCCGGCTTGTATCGTAAACTCAATCGGCTTACCACCAGCCTCAATCAAGGGCTCGTTTGCCCAATAAAATAAACCACCGGCGACAACACCGACCAGCAATAGCAGTAATGCAAAAAGTTTTTGAATTAGTCCCATCTGTTTATCCTTTTTTAAATTCAGGGCTAGCCGATGTTGCCAACGTAGTTCTGGATGCGACACTATAATTCAGTCTATGATCACACCAAGCGCAGCGCGACTGCACACTGAAAATTGACGAGATACACTCTGAAAACTCTACAATGATAGACGCCAACCGCTATTTTGACCGATTTTATGTCTGAAACACCCTCAACTTGGCTGGATTTTCTTGTTTCCGAGGGCGCTATCCTTAGTGATAGCACCGAGCCGGAGATTGTGAAATTCGAGCAAGACGCGCTTTCCTCTCCATCGTCTGCATTGATTCAGCCTAGATTTACTTCATTGTGCCATCTAGGCGTGATCGCAGTGGAAGGCGAAGAAGCCGAAGATTTTCTTCATAATCAACTCACTAGCGATATCCATGGACTGGATCAGTCGCATGCTTGCCTGGCTGGCTACTGCTCACCCAAAGGCCGACTGTTGGCCAGTTTGCTTGTCTGGAGAGATGCAGAGCGACTCTATCTCGCCTGCCCCAAAGAGATTTTGCCCGCCATCCAAAAGCGATTGCAGATGTTTGTCTTACGCTCCAAGGTGAAGTTAAGCGATGTGAGCCAATCAAAAGTGTTATTGGGTCTCGCGCAAGCGGATCCGACCTTGTTGAGCGAAGCTTTTGCCAGCGTGCCTGAACAGCCTTACGGCATGGTCATCAACTCAGACCACAGCTTAATTCGTTTACCAAATTCGCATGCAACACAGCGCCATCTTTGGATGACAGACCTTGCATTAGCACCTGCGGTTTGGCAAAAATTAAAGTCGAAGATGCAAGTTGCACCAACAGCGTGGTGGCGATGGACAGAGATACAGGCAGGGACACCGCAAATCATGCTAGCGACACAAGAAAAATTCGTCCCACAGATGATTAATTTTGAACTCATAGGTGGTGTGAATTTTCGTAAAGGCTGTTACCCAGGACAAGAAATCGTTGCACGTAGTAAGTACCTAGGCAAACTCAAACGCCGCATGTTACTCGCGCATTGTGAACAACAAGATCATGTGCAAATGAAAAATGGCGATGAAATTTTTTCCGAAGAGGATGCTACTCAACCATGCGGCATGGTAGTGAATGCTGAAAGTTCTCCTGAGGGTCGCATTGACTGTTTAATCGAAATAAAACTAGAAACACGCCAACAAAAACTAAGACTACATGCTGCAACCGGCGCATTACTTCAACTCGATCACCTTCCCTACGCCTTGCCGGAATTGGAATAAAGATGGATATCTTTGTTTACTACCGTGTTCATCCTGAACATACAGAGCTATTACTGAACGCAATCTTCAACATGCAAAATCAGTTGAAAACACACTATGCAATAGAAACTAGTTTAAAACGTCGTAGTGATCAGGCTGATCAAAAAGAACATGCCACTTGGATGGAAACCTACCAAAATGTTCCGGTAGGATTCATAGAAATATTACGTCAAGCAGTTAGCAAGGCCAACATCAGCGATTACATAGAAGGCGAGCGTCATATTGAAGTTTTTGAGGATCTGTAAGCATGTGCTTAATTGTATTTGCTTGGAAGCAGAGCGCTGACACCCCCTTACTACTTGCTGCAAATCGTGATGAATTTTACGCTCGCCCTGCTCTTGCCGCCTCATGGTGGGAAGAAGCACCACATGTCTATGCAGGTAAAGATTTAGAAGCCGGTGGCACATGGATGGGTATTAACAAGCAAGGCCGCTTTGCTGCGATTACAAACATACGCAATGGTGAAGCCAAAAAAAATGGTGCACCTTCACGCGGAAAAATAGTGGCTGATTTTTTATGCGATAACATCAGCCCCTCATCCTATCTACAAGCATTGGCTGCGGAAGCCAAAGATTATGCAGGCTTTAATCTCATCTTAGGTGATGCCAATGACATCTATTGGTTTTCAAATGCACAGCAGCATGCTGCACAACGCCTACAACCTGGTGTCTATGGATTATCGAATGCTTCACTTGATACACCATGGCCAAAGGTGATAAAAGCAAAAACACAATTTGAAAAATTAATACAAAAGTCTGCAAGCGACCAAGATTATTTTGAACTGTTAGCAGACATAACACAAGCACCAGAACATCTACTGCCACAAACGGGCGTTAGCTTGGAGTGGGAACGTTTACTTTCGGCTATTCATATACATTCGAATGACTATGGCACACGTGTTTCTAGCTTAATCAAATGTCATGCAGATGGCACTGCTAAATTAACCGAAAGAGTGCTACGTTAGACCGTCAGTTCAACTGCCTACCCTTATTGTGTCGCGCATGCTAGGCGTATAAAAACTAAAATGATTTCCACCAGAATGTTTAGCTACATACATAGCTTGATCAGCATTTTTCAATAAAGTACTGACAGCTTCGCCATCATGGGGACAAATTGTAATGCCCACACTCCCAGATATCATGATTTCTTCATCCTTAATGTGAAATGGCTTAGCTAAACTCTGCACTATTTCTTGCGCTAACACTTCTACATGAGGAATACGATTGACTTCAGTAAGAATGACAGTGAATTCATCGCCTCCAAGTCGAGCAACAGTATCTGTACCTCGCACACAGTCATTAATACGATGAGCCACTTCTGTAAGCAACTGATCGCCAACGCTATGACCAAACGAATCATTTGTTTCTTTAAACTTATCGAGATCGATAAATAATAATGCAAGAGGTAAGCCTGTACGTTCTACACGTTTAATTTCTAGATTTAGTCTATCCGTGAATAAATCGCGATTAGGAAGTCCCGTGAGTGAATCATAATTCGCACGCTTATGGCTTTTTTCTTCCAGAATTTTTCTTTCTGTGACATCTCTGGCTGTTCCCGTAATCACTTTAACTATTTGCTTGTCAGCCAAAACAGGAACGAAAAAATATTCATAGATTGTTTCTTTGTTTCCTGCATCGCGCCATCGCATTTCGCCGCGTGTAATTTTTTTAGTATCGATAGATTCCATTAAATGTTGATTAATTTCGACGGAATCTGAAGTGTTAAAGTTAATAAAATTCTTACCAATAATTTGATCAAGCTCTTGCCCCACTAAATCAATAAATGCACGATTTGCAAATATCAATTTACCTTCTAAATCAAACATATAATTTAAATCTGGTGAAGAAGCATACAGTGCATCAAATAATTGCGTAGTTCGCTCTGCTTCTTTGGAAAATTGTAGAACTGATTCTGTCAAAGCCTGATCAATGGCGGAGTTAAATTACATGATTTCATCCGCAGTTGGTTGTATATCAATCAGTAGCTTTTCATTATGCTTAGTCCAGAGCTGTAACACACTAGCTCGTAATGCGCGAAATTCTGACAGCGTGTCACTCACACTAAAACCTTGGAAGATACGTGTAATGCCATGCAACATAGCTTCAGTTGTATCTAGTACTTCTTCAGCCGGTACTTCAATTTTTTTTTGATTATTCGTGGCAGCCAACTCTAATTCATCTGCAATCGTTCGAAGAATTCCTATAGCGTGATCGCGTAATTCCAATTTATCCATGCGTTTACCACTAGGTATGTCACGCGCAAATTTTTCCCAATTCTCGAGTATGGTTTCAATATTTGAACGTATAAAATCTGCAAGACTCATGTGTTTATCCAATTAACATTAAGATCAGGTATAAATAGTACGATGTCATATCACACACATCATACTGATCAACGCTAGAAGGATAGCGAAGCAATTATCAAAATACTAGGTTATAGATTTGATGTGAGACAAATGAAAATTTACTGATACAGAAATTATTCTTCAGAATGAAGAATGGAAGGAAAAATTAAGCAACAAACTGGTATCGCATCAACATATGGGGAATGCCTGCTTCCATAAATTCAGAACCTTCAGGTTGAAATCCATGACGCAAATAAAAACCTACAGCATAGGTTTGAGCGTGTAACACTAATGTGGTGTGACCTAGACGCTGAGCTTCATGAAGCAAAGAAGTTAATAAAAATCGACCTATTCCCGTTCCGCGCAAAGCTTTTTGAACTGCCATTCTTCCTATATGACCATCGGGTAATAGTCTGCCTGTGGCAATAGGTTGGTTATCTTCACCATAAACAACAGCATGAATACTCACTTCATCTGACTCATCCCATTCTAGTTCTATGGGCACGCCCTGCTCTATGACAAAAACTTCAGTTCGCAAGCGTTGTGCATCATCACGCACGCTTTCCCAATCACCTATGACGATACGCCAGTTCATGTTTTTATAGCAGCCTGACGTTCAAAAGCCAATAAGATTGCACGCCATGACTCGGGAACGGGTTCGCTTTTCCGTATACGACTATCTGCATGCACATACATCATCTCGCCCGAGACAAGTAATTGATCACCAGAATAAATCTCTAAACAAAAGCGCATAGAGCTACGACATAATTCTGCGCAACGCACACCGATAGATAAAACATCATCAAAACGAGCTGGCGCGTGATATTCAATGACAGCTTTACGGGCAAATAGTTCTAAGCCTGCTTTTGATTGTGCTATCACATCGGGCAAAGCGGTTGCGCGCCAATATTCTGTGAAAGCTACATCAAAATAATTGAGGTAATTGCCATTAAAGACGATAGCCTGCATATCCACTTCAGACCAACGTACACGGAGTTCATGGAAAAAAGAAAACTCAGCTTTAGCCATTGCAGTCTCTCATTTTTATTTAGCTAAAAAACGACGAATAGTAAGATTTACGCGATCTGGATGTTCATGCACTAACCAATGCGATGCATCAGCCCATCGTTCAATTTTTAAATCAGCGATGAATTTTTCTAAGCCATCTATTAGCACAGGAAGTAAAGCGCGATCACGCTCACCCCAAATCACCCGCACTGGTAACTTGCAATGTAAATCATCAGGATTCAAAATTAATTTTGCAGCACCTGGATTCTCTTCAGTAGCAGGATGCATGGGCGAAGCGCGATAGTAATTCACACCACCTGTCAGTCCTTTAGACCAACAAGCGTGATATTGCTTACGTAGCGCATCCGTAAACCAAGCAGGATGCGGATCACTCATGCCTACGAAAAGTTTTTCCATCAATGCAAAGTCATCTTTGGCTAATGCTTGTTCCGAACCTGTGGCACGTAACCAGTTCATGTATTCACTAGCTTGCTTTTGCTCTTGATCATGCACCAAGGCTTGCGCAAATAAATAAGGATGGGGCGAATTCAATATGATGAGTTTGCTAAATAACTCCGGCTGAGCAATCGCCATATTCCATGCAACCGCACCACCCCAATCATGAGCAACTAAGATGCACTGCTCATAGCCCAGATGCGTGATGAGACTGTGTATATCTTGCGCGATGAATCTAGGCTTATAAGACGCTACATCGGTTGGCATAGCGGATAAATTAAAACCACGTAAATCCGGTGCAACAGCAAAATAATCCTGACCAAATTCTTTTAGCTGTGCTTCCCATGCAAACCAAAATTCAGGAAAGCCATGCAAAAATAAAAGTAGCGGTTTAGTTTTCTCACCTGCACTCGCGTAATGCAGTTTTACGCCATGCGGCAATTCAGCATATTGACCATCTTGTATTGTTACCGTCATGTCAGGGATCCCTTAATGCCAGCTTTGAGTTTTTCTCGTACATGAGGAGCAGCAGCATAAGGATCACTAGGATTTTTTCCTGTAATTATTTCTTCCATGCGTGTTTGCACATTTCCCAAAGCTGCCGGATGAGAGTAAATATAAAACTGATTTTCTTTGATCGCAGCAAAGGTACTTTCAGCAACTTCAGATGCACTCACTTTACCGGATGCGACTGCTTTATCGAGAACGACTTGTGATGCAAGCTGACTCGCTGTTGGAGCAGCATTGTTTTTTACATCATCAGGTCTATGTAAATGCGATTGACTAATTCCCGTCTGCACAAAGTAAGGACATAATACAGACGCACCTATAGGTGCATCAACCAAACTTAAATCATGATAAAGACTTTCAGAGAGCGACACCACAGCATGCTTAGAAACGTTATAGACACCCATAGTCGGAGGATTTAACAAACCTGCCATAGAGGCTGTGTTAACGATGTGTCCTTCATACTGTAGATCATTTTTTGCGCATTCCAACATCAGTGGTGTGAACACGCGCACACCATGAATCACACCCCATAGATTCACACCTAAAACCCATTCCCAGTCAGCTTGCGAACTTTCCCACACTAATCCACCTGCACCTACACCGGCATTATTAAACACTAGATGAATAGCGCCGAAACGCTGCATCGCTGCTTGTGCTAATGCTTCAACTTGTTCACCTATACGTACATCGCAAGGCATGGCTAATACTTGCACACCTTGTTGTTCAAGTTCTGTTGCAAAAGCGGTTAATGGTTCTTGCTGTACATCCGCCAACACCACATGCATATCAAGCTTCGCTGCGATGAGAGCAAACTCACGACCAAAACCACTTGCTGCTCCAGTAATAACGGCAACGCGATGTTTAAAATTTTTCATGATATTTAAATCAGCTTTACTAATTGCTTGCCGAAATTTTTACCTCTCAAGAGCCCGAGAAATGCTGATGGTGCTTCAGCTAAGCCATCTGCTATCGTTTCGCGATATTTAATTTTTCCTGTAGCGACTAGCGTGCCTGTTTCAGTTAAACCTTGTGGCCATAATTCCATGTGCTCGGAAACGATAAAGCCTTGTAAAGTTAAACGCATCGATAATAAAACACGCATGTTATGAATAGGCATAGGTTCACCGTCATAGCCAGAGATCAAACCACACAATGCAATGCGACCGAAGGGATTCATACGTGCCAACACAGCATCCATCACAACACCGCCCACATTTTCAAATAAACCATCAATGCCGTTTGGCGCAGCAGCTTTCACATCTTTATAAAGATTGCCGCCTTTATAATCAATGCATGCATCAAAGCCGAGTTCATCCATTACATAGCTACATTTTTCTTTTCCACCTGCAATACCAATCACACGACAACCTCTTGCTTTAGCTAACTGACCCACCACACTACCGACAGCACCACTAGCAGCAGAGACTGCAATCGTGTCACCTTCTTTCGGTTTAATAATTTGCGTTAAGCCATACCAAGCCGTCATACCTGGCATGCCGACTGCGCCAAGATAAGCAGACAAAGGAATGTGCGTGGTATCAACTTTTTTCAACATGCTGCCATCGTCCACACCCATCTCACTCCAACCCAACATGCCTACTACTTTGTCGCCTACTGCAAACTTGGGATTATTCGAAGCCACCACTTCACCGGCTGTACCACCTACCATTACTGCATCTAAAGCTTGGGGTGCTGCATAGCTTTTTAGATCTTCCATACGCATACGCATATATGGATCTAGTGAAAGATAATGATTACGTACTAACACCTGTCCTGCACTAATGGAAGGAATCGGTGCTGACTCCAAGCGAAAATTATCAACACTGACTACACCATTCGGACGTGAAGCTAAAACAATATGCTGATAAGTCGACATGAGATTTCCTATTAAAGTGAGAGGTGGATAGGTGGGCTGCGTTTATAACTTAGGTGCGATATCAAGTCGCTTAATGTATTTGAAGGTACCCATGGCTTTGGCGACTAATTTATCACCATCATGGATTTCACCTTCACAAAAACACTTGGTTGTGGAACGATGAAAAGCAAAACCACTAGCAATTAATCGATGTCCTGATTTTCCTGCAGGTTGAAGAAAACTGGTTTTCATTTCAACTGTCACACCGGCACGTGAATCAGGATCCAGAGATCTGCCTGCTAAAGACATGACGACATCTAACAAGGTCATCGTGACGCCACCATGCGTGACATGCCAACTATTCATATGCTCTGGTTGTAGATTTAGCGCGATACGCGCTCTGCCTTTTTCCATCTCAAGAAATTCAACACCAAGATGATTAAGAAAAGGAATCTCGACCGGAAAAGGCTGTGCTGCAGTCATGATGTTTCTTAACTCAATACCGCAGAAACACCGCCATCCACAGCAAGTGTCTGACCCGTGATATGTTTACCTGCATTGCTAGAAAAGAGTAAGACAGCGCCTTTTAAATCTTCATCATCACCAAGCCTGCGTAAAGGTGCACGCTGCGCCATTTCTTCTGCACCTAGTTTTTCTAATAAACCTTTGGTCATCTTGGAAGGAAAAAATCCTGGTGCAATCGCATTTACTGTAATGCCGTACTGACCCCATTCACCAGCAAGTGTGCGAGTGAAATTAATCACTGCAGCTTTGGAAGTGTTGTAGGCAATCGTTTGCATGCTAGACGCACCATTACCACCTAAGCCTGCGATAGAAGCAATATTCACAATGCGACCGTAATGACGTGGAATCATGGATTGTTTACCAATCACTTGTGATAACTGAAAAATACTGCGTATGTTCAGATTCATCACCTTGTCCCATGCTGCAAGTGGATGATCTTCAGCAGGTGCGCCCCACGTTGCACCTGCATTGTTAATTAAAATATCAACATGACCTAAATGCTTAAGACTAGCTGCAGCGAGTGCTTGTGGTGCTTCCTCTTTCCCTAAATCAGAAACAATCGCAAGCGCTTCAATACCGCGCTGTTTGAGATGCGCAATCGCTTCATCTAATTCATTTTCTTTGCGTGAAGAGATCACAAGCTTTGCGCCCTGCTCGCCTAAGGCTTCAGCGAGTTGCAAACCTAGTCCACGTGAACCACCTGTGATGAGTGCGGTTTTGCCGGTTAGATCAAATAATTCTTTAATGGTGTGCATACTGGTCTCTTATTGTTGATTTTATTTTTGTCGTTATTTTTTTCGTTATTTATTTAACTTCATAATCCATACATTGACGCGCTAACCTAACTGCACCTACAAAGGGTTTTAAAGCTAAATGTTGCGGATGATTTTGATACGCATCTAATGCTGCCACAGACTCAAACTCTGAATACAAAACCACATCATAAGTGGCTTCTAAACCTGTTTGCGCAATCGCTACTTCTAATTTCAAAATGCCGGGAACGATATCTACACATGCATCTAATAATGCTTTCATTTTAATGGCATTCGTCGCTTTATCTGCACCTTCTGCATGATCCTTTAACTGCCACATGACGATATGTTTAATCATAAATATTCTCTTAAAACCAGTTATCTTGCATTGTTAATGTCGTAGTATCTAGCGAAGCAAGCAATGCTAATTGTGCATCAACTTTAGGCAACTCATAACGGAAAAACCAACGACAGGCTTGTAGTTTGCCTGCGTAAAAATCTTGATCATTATGTTGAGCATCAAGCGCACTTAAAGCCTGACTCAACCAAATCCAACTCACAACAATGTGTCCAAACGTTTCGAGATAAATAGATGCATTAGCAAGTGTGGTGTTCACATCGCCGCTCTGATGCAATTGCGTTGTCACATCGAGCAAACGTTGCCAACGCTGTAGTAATGCACCGCCAAGTTCAGATAATTCAGTGGTGCCAGATTGTGTGATCGTGGCACGTACTTTCTCACTGAGCAAAGCAAGTGCAGCACCATCACGCATCACCACTTTGCGTCCTAGCAGATCCAATCCTTGTATGCCATGTGTGCCTTCGTGAATAGGATTAAGGCGATTGTCACGATAAAATTGTTCAACATTATATTCACGCATGTAACCATAACCACCATGTACTTGTATCGCTAGATTATTCGCTTCTAAACACCATTGTGATGGCCATGATTTTGCAATCGGCGTCAAGATATCGAGTAGCAATGTTGCATTTGTTCGGATATGTTCTTCGCTGGCTGTTTTTTCTTCATCAACACAACGTGCGCAATACAAAGTTAGCGCTAGTCCACCTTCTACATAGACTTTTTGTGCAAGTAACATGCGTTTTACATCTGCATGCTGAATGATAGGAATTTGCGCTTGAAGTGGATCTTTATTTGCAGCGTGTCTACCTTGTGGTCGATTACGTGCGTAATCGAGTGCATGTAAATAACCGGTGTAACCCAACATCACTGCACCTAAACCAACGCCTATACGTGCTTCATTCATCATATGAAACATCGCTGCGAGACCTTGATGCAAGCTGCCGACTAAATAACCCACCGCACCTGCTTTTCCATTTGGTTGAAATTTGCCTTCACCAAAATTTAATAAGCAATTCGTGGTGCCGCGATAACCCATCTTATGATTCAGGCCAGCGAGTACGACATCATTGCGCTCGCCTAAACTGCCATCTGCATGCACAATTTTTTTAGGAACGATAAAGAGTGAAATACCTTTTACACCAGCAATGAGTTTGCCATCAGGGCCAGGTACTTTAGCAAGCACTAAGTGAATGATGTTTTCAGATAGCTCATGTTCACCACCTGAGATCCACATCTTATTGCCACGCAAACGATAACTACCATCCGGTTCTGGATCAGCGCGAGTAACTATGTCAGATAAACTCGAACCTGCTTGTGGTTCAGATAAACACATGGTGCCAAAAAAACGACCCGCTAGCAGCGGTTTGACGTAGCGTTCTATTTGTTCAGTTGAACCACACTTAAGTAAGGTGTTAGCATTGCCTATGGTGAGAAAAGGATAGGCAGAGGTAGCAACATTGGCGCCTTTAAACCAAGCGAATCCGGCTTTTTCAATCACACAAGGTAACTGCATGCCACCGAGTTCAAAGTCTTGACCGGCAGCCATTAAGCCTGCATCACAAAATGCTTGCAATGCAGCGCCCACTTCCGGAATCATGCTGACACTATTGCCGTCAAACTCAGGCTCGTGTTGATCTGATTTTTTATTATGCGTTGCGAACTCATCAGTTGCTAGTCGCTCACATAAATCGAGCACAGCATCAAATGTTTCGCGATTATGCTCAGTAAATCGCTCGCGCTGCGTGAGCGATAAAACATCTAGCCACTCGTAGAGCAAAAAGTCCAGATCACGTCGGGACAAAATGAGGGAAGACATTATCGCGCCCGCATCAATGCCAGCACTTAGACAACTTCAAATAAGCCTGCTGCACCTTGACCGCCACCTATACACATCGTGACGACCACATACTTTGCGCCGCGACGTTTACCTTCAATTAAGGCATGACCTGTTAAACGTGCACCTGATACACCATAAGGATGACCTAAAGCGATCGCACCACCATTCACGTTCAGTTTATCCATCGGTATGCCGAGCGTGTCTGCGCAATATAAAACTTGCACAGCAAAGGCTTCATTGAGTTCCCATAAGCCGATGTCGTCGACTTTTAAACCTGCTTTTTTCAGTAGCTTAGGAATCGCAAATACCGGACCTATGCCCATTTCATCAGGTTCGCAACCAGCCACAGCAAAACCACGAAAGATGCCTAAAGGTTTTTTACCAGCTGCTGCAGCTGCTTTATCACTCATCACAATAGCGATTGATGCGCCATCAGAAAATTGACTCGCATTGCCAGCTGCAATCACGCCACCTGGAATAGCAGGTCGAATTTGTGACACGCCTTCATAGGTTGTATCAGCACGTATGCCTTCATCTATGGAAGCTGTGACTTCTTTAGTGACGATTTGTCCTGTGTTTTTATCAGCGACAGCCATGGTGGTTGTCATGGGCGC